>CAKRWK010000111.1 GCA_934417455.1 uncultured Eubacteriales bacterium | reverse complement strand
CAGAAACAATCCGGAAAATACCGCGCTTATGCGATAGTGTTTTTCAACGGTGGACAGTTTGTAAAGCCCCGTCAGCATGACGGCGGCCGCGAGTACGTCCGTATAGGAAAACCACGCGATGTTGAAAAGAAGGATATACCCGATGAATAAAGTACCGAACCCCATATGTCCGTACCGTCAGAGCGTTGTGCCGGGGTTCATACCGCAGCACTTTTTGTACTTTTTGCCGCTGCCGCAGGGGCAGGGGTCATTGCGGCCGACCTTGGTGGATTTCACGGGTTTGCGCACGATACTGCCGCTTGTCACCGTCGGTTTGGCCACCTGTACACGTTCGGTGGACTGCACCTTCGGTACGACGGACAGAATTTTGCGTACGGTTTCGTCGCGGATGTCGTCAATCATGCTGTCAAACATTTCGCCGCCTTCAATGCGGTACATGGCCATGGGGTCGCGCTGGGCATAGGAGTTGAGTCCGACATATTCTTTGAGGTCGTCCATGTTGTCAAGATGTTCCATCCACTTGGTGTCGATATTCTGAAGGAAAATGATTTTTTCGATTTCGCGCATGGCGTCGGGGCGCATACCTTCCACTTTGGCAAACAGCGCGTCTTTTCCGTGATAGGTGGCCAGCGCGTTTTCCACGACGGCTTCGCGCACCTCGTCCTTTTTCAGATGGGCCTTCTCGTTGTCGGTATAGCGGAAGTCGCGCCCGTCGGAGACAAGTCCGCCGAAATGCGCGCGGAAACCGTCCACATTCCATTCGTCAAAGGTTTCGCCCGCAAAATAGAAGTCGAAGGAATCGCCGACCGTCTCGCGAATCATGTCCTCAATGTGGTCTCCGATATTATCCGTCATGAGAATATCGCGGCGTTCGCCGTAAATCACGGTACGCTGACGGTTCATGACGTCGTCGTATGCAAGAACGCTCTTACGGCGGGCAAAGTTCATGGATTCGATTTTGCGCTGGGCACTTTCGATGGAGCCGGAGAGAAGTTTTGCGTTGATGGGGGTGTCCTCATCCAGTCCCAGTCTCTCCGTAATGCCCATCAGACGGTCGGAACCGAACAGGCGGAGCAGGTCGTCCTGCATGGAGAGGAAGAACATGGATTCGCCGGGGTCGCCCTGACGGCCGCTTCGGCCGCGGAGCTGGTTATCAATACGGCGGCTTTCGTGCCGTTCCGTACCGACGATATAGAGGCCGCCCGCCGCGCGGACCTTGTCCGCCTCCGGACAGATTTCTTCTTTGTGCAGGTCGTATTTTTCGCGGAAGAAGGCGCGCGCCGCAAGAATTTCTTCATCGTCCGTTGCCAGCGCGCCGGTGGCTACGGCAATCACGTCCTCGTCATATCCCGCTTTGCGCATGTCGGCCTTTGCCATGTATTCCGGGTTGCCGCCGAGCATGATGTCCGTACCGCGGCCGGCCATGTTCGTGGAAATGGTGACGGCGCCGAGTCTGCCCGCCTGCGCCACGATTTCCGCTTCCTTTTCGTGATGTTTCGCGTTCAGAACGGTATGCACGATACCGACGCGGCGAAGCATGTCGGACAGCTCCTCCGACTTGTCGATGGACACCGTGCCGACAAGAACGGGCTGTCCTTTATCATGGCATTCCTTGATTTTTCCGACAATGGCGCGGAGTTTGCCCGCGCGGGTGCGATAAACCATATCGTTGTGGTCGATACGTATCATCGGTTTGTTGGTCGGCACTTCCACCACGTCAAGACTATAAATGTCGCGGAATTCGTCCTCTTCCGTCATGGCCGTACCGGTCATACCGGAGAGTTTTTTGTACATACGGAAATAATTCTGGAAGGTGATGGTTGCCAGCGTGCGGGATTCCTTCTGAATGTTGACGTGTTCTTTGGCCTCAATGGCCTGATGCAGACCTTCGTTGTAACGACGGCCGGGCATCAGACGGCCGGTAAAGGTATCGACAATGATGACGGCGCCGTCCTTGACGATGTAGTCTACGTCGCGCTTCATTACTCCGTGCGCGCGGATGGCGATGTTGACGTGATGATAGATATTGCTGTTTTCGGGGTCGGAAAGGTTTTCGATGCCGAAGAATTTTTCCGCTTTGGCAATACCGTGTCTGGTCAGAAGGGCGGTTTTCGCCTTTTCGTCCACAATGTAATCTTCGTCGTAACTGTCCGTGTCGCCCTTGACGTCAAATTCTTTGATGAGATGGCAGGACATGCTCCGCGCGAGTTTGTCGGCCTTGTCGTAAAGGTCGGTGGACTTGGCGCCGACGCCGGAAATGATAAGCGGCGTTCTCGCCTCGTCGATGAGGATGGAGTCCACCTCGTCCACGATGGCAAAGGCATGTCCTCTCTGCACCATGCGCTCTTTGTAGACAACCATATTGTCGCGCAGGTAGTCAAATCCGAATTCGTTGTTGGTCCCGTAGGTGATGTCGGCACCGTATGCCTTCCGTTTCTCGTCGGAGGACTGACCCGAAACGATAAGACCCGTGCTCAGGCCGAGAAATTCGTAGACCTTGCCCATCTCCTCCGCGCCGCAACGCGCCAGATAGTCGTTGACCGTGACGATATGCACGCCTTCGCCCGTCAGCGCATTGAGGTAGGCGGGCAGGGTAGCGACGAGCGTTTTTCCTTCACCCGTTTTCATTTCGGCGATACGCCCCTGATGCAGGAGCACGCCGCCTATCAGTTGCACGTGGAAGGGACGTTTGCCGAGAACTCGGTCATCCGCTTCGCGTACCAATGCGAAGGCTTCGGGCAGAATGTCGTCGAGTGTTTTTCCCTCGGCCAGTTTGCTTTTCAGCGTATCCGTATAAGCGCGGAGTTCGGCGTCCGACATGGCCGCGAACGTGTCGGCCAGTGCCTCCGTTTTCTGCACGAAGGGCATCAGCCGCTTGATTTGCTTTTCACTGTATGTTTTGAAGAGTTTCATCCGTCGTATCCCCCGGCCGTCACCGTGCGGGGGTCCTTTCCGTCTCCTGAACTTTTTGAACTTTCTTCCCAGTATAGCATATTTTGCGCGCGATTCCAATAGAAAAATGTAAATTTTATAAATATTTTATGATTCTCCCTTGACAAAATTCCCCCGGACGGTAAAATTATATCGGAAACATACATATTTTACCCCGAGAGAGGAAACCATGACTGTGAAAGACCTGAACATTGTCCTTTGCGAACCGGAAATTCCGCAGAACACGGGCAACATTTCCCGCACTTGTGCCGTGACCGGCGCCGCGTTGCATATCATCCGTCCGACGGGATTTGAGATTTCCGACCGCACGCTCCGCCGCGCGGGACTGGACTATTGGGACAAACTTGACGTGACTTATTACGAAAATCTACGGGATTTTGAAGAGAAACATCCGGACGCTCATACCCTTTACTTCACTGCGAAAGGAAAACGGAATTTTTTCGATGCCGGTATTCCGTCGCCCGTTTTTCTGATGTTCGGCAGGGAATCGGTGGGGCTTCCCGAAGATCTTCTGCGTGCGCATGCGGAGAATACGGTGCGCATTCCCATGCTGCCGGACAGACGGTGTCTGAATCTGTCCAACACCGTGGCGGTGGCCGTTTACGAGGCACTGCGCCGGCGCGGTTTTCCCGACATGTGTACCGGGAGCGATTTTCTTCTGTGAAAGGAACGGTGACGGGGCGCGATACATATACGAATAGTGAAAGGATGTGTCGTTTTGCAGAAACCGTCGATTGTCCCCGTCCTGCTCGGCCTTGACCTGAACGCCTATTCCATGGCGATTTCGTTTTATGAGGCCTTCGGCGTCACCTCGCACGCCTTCGGCCGTTATACCTGCGGTATCACCGAGCATTCCCGCTTCATAAAAACCCATAAGGAGCCGAACATGACAGACCCGGCGGTCGGTGTGCCGGCTTTGATTGCTTTTGCCGAAACGCACCGCGGCGCGCTTCTCCTTCTGGTTCCGTGTGCCGACTGGTATATGGCACTGGCCGAGGGCGCAAGGGAACGGCTCGGCGTGTATTACCGCTTCTTTCTTCCGCCGCGCCCGCTTTTCCGTGCGGTGTCCGACAAGGCGTCTTTTTACCGTCTGCTCGAAAAACACGGGCTTCCGTATCCGCGGACGCTCGCGTTCAGCGCGCTTTCCGAGTTGAAGGTAAAGGAAAAAGATTTTTTCGTTTCGTTTCCGGCCGTCCTGAAAGCGTCGGACAGCACCGAGTATTACCGTCACCCGTTTGACGGTATGCGGAAGGTGTACTTCCCGAAAAACCGTGAAGAACTGCATGCCGTCGCTGCGAGAATTTTTGCCTCCGGTTATAAGGGCGAATTGATTTTCCAAGAAAAGATAGGAAAAACAAAGGCAGAAGCAAAAACGTTGACGATTTGTGCAGACAGCGATTCCGTTGTCCGCCGCGCCGTGCTCGGCACGGTTCTTCTGGAGGAAACGGCGCCCGGCGCCAGAGGAAATTACGCTGCCATTCTGACGGAACCGCCGGACGATTTGACCCGCAGCCTATGCGGTTTTGTCCGCGCCGTCGGGTATACGGGCATCGGAAATTTTGACCTTCTGTACGACGAGTACGGCAGAGGATACGTTCTCGAAATGAATCCGCGACAGGGGCGCAGTTGCGATTACGTGCGTGCCGCCGGCATCAGCCTGGCGGAATTTCTGTATGCGGCGATTTCGGGCGGTTATGTCGGAGAACAGTTCCGGTATCCCCGGATTTATTGGCGCGCGGTCGGTGATACGACCGTCGCCCGCTATGCGGAAAACAGGGAACTTCTCGCCCGTGCCATGCGGCTGAAAGAGGACGGATTTGCTTTTTCGCCGTTTTTCTATGCGGAAGATTTGCGGCGCAACCCCGTCCGTCGCGTTTACGTCGGTATTCACACATGGCGGCGCGGCAATGCTTTTGCCG
>CAKRWK010000110.1 GCA_934417455.1 uncultured Eubacteriales bacterium | reverse complement strand
GTTTTATATTGCGCTTCACGGCATACCAGAAGTCTGCCCATACACAGACCGGCTCTCCCATGACCATATTCCGCAGGATATACGCCGTTCCCACATTGACAAGGCCGAACGTAAAGAGAAACAGCAAACCGATGCCATAAAAGATGTATGTTGCGGTTGTCGGCGTCAATGTCTGATACTGCATGCCTTCCACGGCGAACATATTCATCATGGCCGGCGTGACCGTCGGCCGCGCGGACATAAGGCCGAAAAGGTTCTGAAACAGGTCGGACGTCGGCAACATCCGCTCCACCTGCGTATAGCCGGAAAATGCGGCAATGGCAAAAAACAGGGGAAAATTGCCGAGAACCATAAGAATATTTACAGAAATGAGTTTTCCGAAATTGGTGCCGTAACAACGAAAGAACCGTTTCAGACCGGAGACGCTCTCCGTATCGTTTTTACTGATACCGCGGCCATCCTTTTCCAGATTAAAAAGGCGGAAGCGCCGTTTTTTGTTTTTTTCTTTTTCTTCCAAGGGAAACATATACTCCTTCGCGGATAGAATCACGTTTATTCTATCATATTTCCCCAAAAATTACAAGCCGTCATTGCGATTTTTTTGTATTTTTACATTTTTGAAAATATATCCGGCATGCATCGCATACCATGTATCAAAAAGAAAGGGATGGATATGATATGAAACGCCTTTTATTGTTTTTCTGTATTTTGTCAATGCTTTGGATGCCTTTGTCTGCATATGCAGAAGAAAAATCCAAAAACGAACAAAAAAGCGAAGCAGTTTACCAATTGAAAACCGACCCGTTTGAAGTGGACGCCAAGTCCGCCGTGCTGATGGAGGCCTCGACGGGAACGGTTCTGTTTGCGCAAAACGCTGCGGAGGCCTTGCCGCCGGCTTCCGTTACCAAAGTCATGACGTTGCTGCTCGTGATGGAAGCGTTGGATAACGGTAATTTTACCTTGACAGACCGCGTATCCGTCAGCAAAAACGCGGCTTCCATGGGGGGCAGTCAGGTATTTCTGGAAGAAGGCGAAAGAATGACGGTGGAAGACCTTCTGAAATGCACGGTCATTGCCAGCGCCAACGACGCGGCACTGGCGCTGGCCGAATACGTTGCCGGCAGCGAAAGCGCATTTGTGGCACGCATGAACGAACGCGCGTCACAACTCGGGCTCACCTCCACACACTTTGAAAATGTCACGGGACTTGACGATACCGTCACCAGACACGAAACATCCGCTGCCGATATTGCGGTCATGACAAAAGAATTGCTCAGCCATCCGACCATATTGAATTACAGTTCTCTTTGGCAGGACACCATTCGAGGCGGTGCCTTCACTCTGACCAACACCAACCGCCTTGTTCGTTTCTATGACGGTTGTAACGGCATGAAAACCGGCTCAACGGACAAAGCGGGATACTGCGTCAGCGTAACGGCAACGCGTGACGGCATGACACTGATTGCCGTTGTCATGGGAGCCGAAAGCCGCGACAGCCGCAACGCCATCGCGAGAACACTTCTTGACTACGGTTTCTCCGGATTCGGCGTCTACACATCCGAAGAAAGAAAAATCGAAACGGTGCCGGTACTCGGCGGAACCGAGGATGCCGTCGGACTTTACTGCAAACCGTTTTCTGCCGTCGTGGGAAAGGGGGACGTCCGAAAGGTGGAAGTGGTATATGACATTCCCGCAACGCTTACCGCTCCGACGGAGCAGGGGCAGGCTGTCGGAAAGATGACGTTTTATCTGAACGGCGAGGTGCTCGGCAGTGCGGACCTTTATGCGGATGCATCCGTCGGAAAGATTTCTTTCTTCCGGATTTTCATGCGATATATCGAAAACATGCTGACGGGAACACAAAGTAGCCGATACTCACGGTAAATACAGCGGAAAATTATAAAAGTTTGTGAAAAATGTCTATTGAAAATGAGACCGAGGTATGCTAAAATATATCCGGAATCAAAAGTAAGGAGTAAAAAAAATGAGTCTCAGATTGAATCATACATTTGTCGGGCATTTTGTTCATGACGACGAAGTCAAAGCCCTCCGTCCTTTCGCAGACGACGCGCTCCGCATGCTAAAAACCGGCACGGGCGCCGGCGCCGATTTTCTCGGCTGGCTGAATCTTCCCGTTGCTTATGATAAGGAAGAATTTTCCCGCATCGAAGCGGCGGCCGACCGCATCAAAAAATCCTGCGACGTGTTTGTCGTTATCGGCATCGGCGGCTCTTACCTCGGTGCACGCGCGGCCATTGAATTTGTGAAGAGCCCGCTCTACAATAACCTGAAAAAAGATACGCCGGATATTTATTTCGCCGGCAACAATATCTCGCCTACCGCGCTCAGCGAAATTCTTTCGGTTTGTGAAGGGAAGGATGTTTGTATCAACGTCATTTCCAAATCCGGCACGACGACGGAACCCGCCATTGCTTTCCGCGTGTTCAAAGGACTTCTGGAAAAGAAATACGGAAAAGAAGGCGCCCGCGAACGTATTTTCGTCACGACGGATAAATGCAAAGGTACACTGAAACACTTTTCCGATGAGGCCGGGTATGAAACGTTTGTCGTGCCGGACGACGTCGGCGGACGTTACTCCGTTCTGACGGCCGTCGGCCTTCTTCCCATCGCCGTGGCCGGTATTTCCATCTCGGATATGATGCACGGTGCCGCCGACGCGCGTCTTTCTTACACGGACGAGAAGAAAGAGGACAATGACGCATTGTCTTACGCCTGCTACCGCAATGTATTGCAGAGAAAAGGCAAGTGCACGGAAATTCTTGTCGGATACGAACCGTATATGCTCATGCTGAATGAATGGTGGAAGCAATTGTACGGCGAAAGCGAAGGAAAAAACAACAAAGGCATTTTGCCCGATTCCGTTGTCTTTTCCACTGATCTGCATTCTCTCGGCCAATATATTCAGGAAGGGCAGAGAAACCTGTTTGAAACGGTTGTCAACGTAAAGAACCCCGGCGTTTCATTTGAAATTACGTATGACTAAAGAAATGTGTACGGGTTGAACTTCATTGCCGGAAAAACCATGGATGAAGTCAACAAAACCGCCATGCTCGCCACATTGATGGCACATAACGACGGCGGCGTACCGAACCTGCTTATCGAACTGGATGACAGAACGGCGTATTCTTTCGGTTACCTTGTCTACTTCTTTGAACTTGCCTGTGCCGTTTCCGGTTACATTCTCGGCGTCAATCCTTTTGACCAACCCGGTGTGGAGGCTTACAAGAAGAACATGTTCGCCCTGCTCGGAAAGCCCGGTTATGAGGACAGAAAGGCCGAACTTGACAAAAGGATGGGCAAGGCCTGAGGATTTTGTGAAAATTTATGAAAATTCAACAATTTGCTATTGCAATTTTCGTATAAATAGTGTAAAATATAGGTACCATTAAAAATTCGGGAGGAAATTCCAATGATTAAACTCTTTATCGGCGGTAAAGGTTCCGGCAAAACCAAAGCACTGATTGAGCTTGTCAACAGAGCGGCCGCGGAAACGCAGGGCTCGGTTGTTTGCATCGAGAAAGGCGACAAACTCAAACTGGATGTCACATATAAAGCAAGACTGATTGATACGGATATGTATGCCATCAGTACCGGGGAAGAACTTTACGGCTTCATTGCAGGCATTCTCTCCTCCAATAACGATATTACGGACATATTCGTGGATTCCGCGCTGAAAATCTGCGGAAACGATACTTTGGATTTCGAGAAAATTCTCAGAAAGTTGCAAGGTCCGTCCGAAACGGTTCGCATTGTTATGACCGCGTCAATTCCCGTGGACGAATGCCCGGCGGCTATCAAAGCTTACGTCTGATTTTCAACTGCACAAAAAACCGACTGCCCGGATACGGCAGTCGGTTTTTTCTTTGCCGTTTTCCTCGAAGCAAGGCATAACTTTCCGTGACAGGGAAGTGCGTGACGGAAAACCGCTTTGTGACATAGAATGATAACGAGGCGGAGGGGCATCCTCCGTCCTATGTATTGTTTTCACAATCACTATCAATTCTATCCTGGGAGAAAAATTATGCCTGAAAACAGAAATACAGGAAACGGACTCTCCTTCAACAATTGCGGAACGGTATGCATCGATACGTCCCGCGTTCTCGATTGTTGCCGCGACAGAGACTGCTTTGAGAATACCAGAGTATATCTCACCGCTTTCGGCGAAGAAACGATTGCCGCCGCCACCAATGTGCGGATTCGTTCGGCGAAAACGCTGTGGGCTTATGTCGGCGTAAGTGAAGTTCCGTTCAACAACGGATTCTATCAGATAACCGTCCGCTACTATGTGGAAGTGGAATGTGAAGCTTGCCTCGGTATCGGCAGAAGTCAGACGTTCCGCGGACTCGCCATCCTCGAAAAGGATGTCATCCTTTTCGGAGGGGAGGGAAGAGTCACCTCTTATAAGTCCGGACCGGAAAACCAGTTCTGCTCCATAGGTCCCGTTACACCCGCCGGAACGAACGACCCGCCCGCCGTCGTTGAATGCGTGGCCCCGATTGTTCTCGGTTCCAAAATCGACTGTGAATGCCATCCTTGCTGCTGCAGTCTGAACGACATGACGGAAGTTCCCGACACCATCCGTACGCAACTTGACGGCGACCTCGTGACCACCGGTAACGGCCCGCATCTGTACGTTTCCTTCGGTCTTTTCTCTGTCATCCGCATTCAGCGGCCGACGCAGTTGCTCGTGCAGGCAACGGATTACAGCGTTCCCGAAAAGGAATGCGAGCCGACCGGCACCGATGACCCCTGCGCACTGTTCCGCACCATTGCATTCCCCGTCGGACAGTTTCAGGGAACCGGTACGCCGCAAGGTCCGCAGAGACCGCCTCGCGGCGGATGCTCCTCCTGCTCCGGGGGACACAACTGAA
>CAKRWK010000109.1 GCA_934417455.1 uncultured Eubacteriales bacterium | reverse complement strand
GAACAGCATGTACGGTGCGCCCTCGGCGAACTGCCAGTGGGGGAAGTGACGCCGCTCCGTCTGCAACGGTTTGTCGGCGACCTTTTGCGCCGGGGCAATCTTGTGACCGGAAAGGGGCTGTCGCCGAATTCGGTCAACGGCGTTATCACGGTGCTGCGCGGCTCCCTGCACGCGGCGCAGGCGCTCGGTGCCGCCGCAAACAACGCGGCGGCCGACATCCGCCGTCCGCGGACGACGGAGAAAAAGGTGATGTCTTTTTCCGTCGCGGAACAGAAGAAATTGGAGAAATACATTCGCACCGAGGGGAAGCCGCAACACTTCGGCATATTGCTTTGCCTGTACTCCGGACTTCGTATCGGAGAGTTGCTTGCACTAACGTGGCAGGATGTAAACTGGAAGGAAAACACAATTTATGTAAACAAAACATATCATGATGCGCCGAATTTGAGAAACCCGGCCGTGCATATCACACCACCGAAGACGGCGTCATCCTGTCGCGTGATTCCCGTTCCGCGGCAACTGATGCCCTTTCTCAGGGCGCAGAAAAAGAGAAGCGTTTCGGAATATGTGGTGGAGCGAGGGGAGACGGGCGGACGCGTTTCCGTGCGTTCTTATCAGCGGACATTTGAAAATCTGCAGAAGGAACTCTCCATTCCGCGGAAGAATTTTCACGCACTCAGGCACACCTTTGCGACGCGTGCCCTGGAATGCGGTATGGATGTGCGCACCCTTTCGGAAATTCTGGGACACAAAAACGTTGCGATGACGCTCAACCGTTACGTCCATTCCCTGACGGAACACAAGCGGAGTATGATGAATAAACTCGGAAAAAATCTCGCATAAAAAATGACGCCTATTGTTATAATAGGCGACAGCTTTAATCGTATTATATATGAATTTTTGTGCTGTGTCAAGACATTTCGGGCGAAAAACGCATTTTGTGTCGAAAAAACGGCAAAAAAGAAAGGAAAATAGTTAAAAAAAGGAAAAATCCTGCATTTTTTGTACGCCTATTATAACAATAGGCGTCAAGGAAGGCAGGGGATTTTTATTGACAGAAAGCCTGATTTACTGTGAAATCAACCTTTTTTGCTTTATCATCCTTTCCGTGATGGCCATCAAGATCGCTCGACTGCAGCAGAGCAGTTCGACGAAAAAAAAGGCGTTTGTTTCCGCAGTGCTGTTTGCCGCCGCTATGAACATATTCGATGCGTTCTGGCGATTCGGCATGACGCGGACATGGAATATTCCCGAGCCGCTTTTACAGGTTCTCAACGCTCTGTATTTCCTTGCGTACGGGTTGTCCGCTTTCTGCTGGCTGATATTTTCCGAGACGGTGCACAACAAAGAATTTTACAAATGCAAGCAGGCCCTGTTCTTTTCCTCTTTGCCCTTGGCCGCGTTGCTTGTCATGTCCGTGACTTCTGTTTTCACGGGATGTTTTTTCTACTTTGACGAAGCGGGGCAGTATCACCGCGGTTCGCTTTTCTATTTCCAGTATATCTTGTCGTTCGGTTATGTTCTCATTGCGTCTGTCAAAAATGCGCTTTGCGTGATTGCCGATATCGGTGACCCGAAGAAAAACGACTATTCGGTCATGTTTTCGTTTGTGATTCCGCCGGTGGCCTGCCTTGTCCTGCAGTGTTTCTTACAGGATTTGCCGATTCTGTCGATTGCGCCGACCCTTTCCTTCCTGCTGGTGTATACGAATACCATTCAGTCGCAGATAACCATCGACTCTTTGACGGGCATCAATAACCGCCGCAAACTTATGATAGAAATGTCCGGGAAAATACGCGGTTTGTCGAAGAACAGACGGCTGTATTTCCTTTTCCTCGATGTCAATGCTTTCAAGAACATCAACGATACGTATGGCCATTTTGAAGGCGACCGCGTGCTGCAACTCGTGGCGGCCGCTCTGCGGAGCGTCTGTGAGAAAACCGGCGGCATTCCCGCGCGGTACGGAGGAGACGAATTTGCCGTTTTACAGGAACTCGGCGCGGAAGAAGACATTGACGAGGTCAAACACATGCTGGAAGCGCGCGTTTCGGATATGAGTCTCGCGGGCGATTATCCCTGCCATGTGACCGTCAGTGTCGGATATGCCGAGTTTGACAGAAATACGGACGATATACGCAGTCTGATTATCCGTGCCGACCGGTATATGTATCAGAACAAAGCCAAAAAGAAGAAGGGACATATGTCCCCCGAAGCGTAACAAAAAGGCTTTTCCGCACAGGAATTTCAAAACCTGCGCGGGAAAGCCTCTTTTTTATTGGACTGGCGGACGATTGTCCTACGGTTCAGTTTTTTTTGTTTTTGTTTTTGAGGGAAAGGTACCGAATGAGAAAGACAAGACCGGTGACAACGGCACCTATCAGGAGAAAATAGGGAAGACTGCCGAAAAACCAGACGAAAAATTCCACAAAACCGTGACCAATGTTGACGACGCTGGTTTTGATTCCTGCCCAGATGCGGACGAATGCATTTTCCGAAACCACGTCGGCATTTTCGCTCTCCGTGACGGAGAGATACACGGTGGAGTAAGCGACGAGGGAATCGTAGGCGGCAATCTGCGCTTCCGTTTCGTTCAGTATCTGTTTGGCTTCGAAAATTTTTTCTTTGAGGTCGGCGATTTCCGAGACGGTGGCGCCGGCGGTCGCGGCACCGGCCAGCATTTCTTCCAATGCCTGCACTTCGGCTCTGACGGATTCCGCCCGTGCGGTGAGGGTGGCGTAAGTCAGCGTCACGTCCTCCACGTTTGCTTCCTGATAGACAACCTCCGAGGTGCGCGCAACGGTGTCGAGAAGTTCGTCCAGGTGTTCGACGGGAACGCGAATGGTCAGCGTTGCGTAACGAGTGGTTCTTTTGCTCCCGCTTTGCCCGTAATATGTTTCTTTTTCCGCATAGGCACCGAGTTCCGTCATGCGTGTGTTCAGCGCGATGAGAAAATCGTCGTACGTTTCCGTATAGACATTGAAGGTGACGCGTTTGACCAGTTTTCTGTCGGCGGGCAGTTTTCCGTCGGTAAGGGACGCGGCGCCTTTGTCGCTGTCACCGGGCGACGCGTTATCGGCGCTTTTGCCGCAGGAGACAAGAGGCAAAACAAGAAGACAGCAGACGAAGAGAAGAGACAGAATGCGAATCCATGCTTTTTTCATGCGGAAATCTCCTTTTTTCTTCCATTATACACGCGGCGGGAGAATTTGTCAAGCCGACTTTTTTTGCCTTGACTATTTCGGTGCTGTGTGTTACAATGGAGACGAAGAAATATAACGGAGAAAAACACATGAAATATATGACGGATATAGAAATCGCCCAAAATTGTCGTATGCGGCCGATCGGGGACATCGCGGCCAAACTCGGCATCGGGGAAGAAGCGCTCGAAACGTACGGAAAATATAAGGCGAAAATCGACATGTCGAAACTTCCGGCCGGCGGACGCGGGAAACTGATTCTCGTCACCGCCATGACGCCGACACCGGCAGGCGAGGGAAAAACGACGACGACGGTCGGCTTGGCCGACGGCCTTGCCCGTATCGGCAAGAAGGTGGCGGTGGCACTGCGCGAGCCGTCTCTCGGCCCCGTATTCGGAGTGAAGGGCGGCGCGGCCGGCGGCGGATATGCGCAGGTGGTGCCGATGGAGGACATCAACCTGCACTTCACGGGCGATTTTCATGCCATCGGCGCGGCGAACAATCTGCTAGCCGCCATGGCGGATAACCACATTCAACAGGGAAACACGCTGGGACTTGACCCGCGGCGTATGACGTGGCGGCGGTGCGTGGACATGAACGACCGCCAACTCCGCTTTGTGGTGGACGGACTCGGCGGCAAGGCCAACGGCACGCCGCGCGAGGACGGGTTTGACATTACTGTGGCGTCGGAAGTCATGGCCGTGCTCTGCCTTTCCTCCTCCGTTTCCGACTTGCGGGCGCGCCTGTCGCGTATGATTGTCGGTTACACGTACGACGGCCGTCCCGTCACCGCAGGCGACCTGCACGCGGCAGGCGCCATGACGGCACTTTTGAAAGACGCTCTGAAACCCAATCTTGTGCAGACACTGGAGGGAACGCCCGCGTTTGTGCATGGCGGCCCCTTTGCCAATATCGCGCACGGCTGTAATTCCGTCATGGCGACGGAATGCGCCCTGCGCCTTGCCGATTATGCCGTGACGGAAGCCGGCTTCGGTGCCGATCTCGGCGCGGAAAAATTTCTCGATATCAAATGCCGTATGGCCGGTCTTGTGCCGGACGCCGTCGTCGTTGTCGCCACCGTGCGTGCCCTGAAAATGCACGGCGGTCAGCCGAAAGGCGAACTTGCGGCGGAAAATCTCGCCGCCCTCGGCGCGGGCGTCCCCAACCTTCTCCGACACGTGTCGAACATCCGCGACGTGTATCATCTGCCCGCCGTCGTGGCGGTCAACCGTTTCCCGACGGACACCGACGCGGAAATCGAATATGTCGTGAACGCCTGTCGTGCGCTCGGCGTCAATACCGTGCTTTCCACCGTGTGGGCGGACGGCGGTGCCGGCGGGGAAGATTTGGCGCGTGAAGTCGTCCGCCTGGCCGACGGAGCACACGGACCGTTTACCTATGCGTATGACGACGCACTTTCCGTGAAGGAAAAGGTGCGCGCCGTCGTGACAAAGGTCTACCGCGGCCGGGATGTCGTGTTCCTGCCGGCGGCCGAAAAGCAGATAGCGGACATCGAGGCCATGGGATACGGACACTGTCCCGTCTGCATTGCCAAGACACAGTACAGTTTTTCCGATGACCCGACCAGACTCGGCGCACCGGAAGATTTTACCGTAACGGTGAAATCTGTCCGCATGTCGGCCGGTGCGGGATTCGTCGTCGTTCTGACGGGGGATATCATGACGATGCCCGGTCTTCCGA
>CAKRWK010000108.1 GCA_934417455.1 uncultured Eubacteriales bacterium | reverse complement strand
TCGGAAAAACCGTTTCCGTCCTCTACCCTGCCGTCCGCGCCATGGGAGACGGGGCCTGCGAGAAAATTTTCTCCCTGACGCCGAAAGGCACGACAGCGGATGCGGCCGAAAGTGCGCTTGACGATATGGCCGGGCGGGGCGTGCGCATCCGCGCCGTCCGCATCACGGCCAAGGAAAAAATCTGCGACAGACATGCGGTCTGCCGGGAAAGCCGGGGTGCCTGCGACCGGCAGAAAACAAACCGGTTAGCCGATGCCGCGCTGTCCCTCTGGAAGTCGGAAGATGTCACCGTCGGCAAAGAGGGGCTCCTCCGCGCGGCCGCGGCATACGGCGTCTGTCCTTACGAACTGTCCTTATCGTATGCGGAACTGTGCGACGTTGTGATTTGCGACTTCAACTATCTTTTCGACCCTGCGGTTTACATCAAGCGATTTTTTGACGGCGGCGGACGGTACGCTTTTCTTGTCGACGAGGCACACAACCTGCCCGACCGTGTCAGAGATATGTATTCGGCGGAAATTACGGACAGCGACCTTGTTGACGGAACATTCGATTACGGTGAACACGCCCCGATGACCGCCGCCATGCGCAAAGCAAAAGATGATTTTTGCAAATATATGTTTGCATATCTGAAGGATGATTTGCGGAAAGATGAGGACGGAACAACCGTCGGTGCGGCGCACGGAAGATCTGTTCCGGAAAAATTGTTTTCCGTATTTGCGGAACTTTGCCGGACGGCGGAAGAAGAACTTTTCCGTGCATTCTCCGACAAGACGGAGGAAAAGGAAGCGCATCTGCGGGCGGCACGCGCATATTTTTACCGTCTGAAGCGTTTTACCGACATCCTCGGAATTTTTGACGGAAAGTACGAATGGTTTCTCTTTTACCGTGACGGGCAGATTCGCCTGAAACTCTATTGCGTCGACCCGTCGGAACATATCGAGCGGCGGCTCGGGTACGGACGGAGCGCAGTTCTGTTTTCCGCAACGCTGACGCCGCTGTCCTACTACGCCGACCTGTTCGGCCTCGGCCGCACGGCAAGCGTTCTTTCGGTGGAATCGCCGTTCGACCCGGAACGGCTTTCCGTTACCGTCATGGACAAAATCAGCACGCGCTACTCGGAAAGAGAACGCACCATGCCCGCCGTTCTGCGCGCCATTGCGGCCGCCGTCGGCGTCAGGCGGGGGCACTACATGGTGTTCACCCCGTCCTTTGCCTACAACGCGGCGCTCGGCGAAGCCTTCCGACGGAGATACCCGAAACTGCGGGTGAATATACAGACGCCCGATATGTCGCAGGCCGAGCGGAAATCCTTTATACAGGCATTTTCCGAAGATGACCCATCCTACCTCGTCGCTTTCTGTGTCATGGGCGGCGTCTATTCGGAAGGTATCGACCTTTGCGGGGAAAAACTGATAGGGGCGGTGATCGTCGGCGTCGGCATGCCCGGCCTGTCTTTTGAGCGGGAAGCCCTGCGGGCCTATTATGACGAAAAGACGGAGGAAGGCGAGCAGTATGCCTACCTTTACCCGGGATTCAATAAAGTCCTGCAGGCCGCCGGACGCGTCATCCGGCGGGAAGAAGACCGCGGCGTTCTGGTGCTGATTGACGACAGACTCGGGGATCCCGTCTACAGAAAAAGCATTCCGAAGCAGTGGCATCACCTGAAATACGCGGGCGACGCAAAAAGTCTGCGTATGCTGACGGAAAAATTCTGGAACGGAGAAAAAGAGCGCGGAAACTGAATTCCGCGCTCTTTTTTCTTTTTTTCGTATTACTTTCCCGTCGTGACGGCGACGGCCGTCAGCGTGCCGCAAAGGCGGACATCTCCCGTAGTTGCCGGAAAGAAAAACGTATCACCTTTTTTGATTTTTTCTCCGTTTACGGTTCCCTCTCCGCAAAGCGCTGTCAACATGAGATAGGAGGTTTTATCCACCGAAAAAGTCTTTTCCGACGCGTTTAGTTTGCAAATTCTGGTCACAAACGCATCACTCATACCGACAACGGAGGAATCGGTCGTCGGGAATGTCGGTGCCTTATACGGTTCGAGTTTCGCGACATCCAGTGCGGATTCAATATGAAGAGGACGGAGGTTTCCGTCCTTGTCGCGGCGGTTGAAATCCCACATACGGTAAGTGAGGTCGGCGCTTTGTTGGATTTCATAAAGCAGGACGCCGCGACCGATGGCATGTACGGTACCCGCCGGAATAAAATACACATCGCCCGGTTTCACGGGGACAAAGGAGAGAAGGTCGGACAGCGTACCGTCACCGATAGCAGTCTCCACCTGCGCCCGCGTGTACGTGTCCTTCATTCCGAGATACAGGCCCGCGCCGGGGGCAGCGTCAACAACAACCCACATTTCCGTTGTGCCGGACGGATACCCGTGCGCCTTTGCATAGTCATCCGTCGGGTGCACTTGTACGGACAGGGTGTCCGCCGCATCGATAAACTTCGTCAGAACGGGAAACTGCGAAAATACAGCCGTCGCCGTTCCGAAATCTTCCTTCCCGTATTTCCGGTCGAGAGGCACGCCTCCCTCTTCGGACACGGCACCGGGCATAAAGGAAAGTTCCCAACTTTCTCCAATATTCGCCCCTTCTGCCACATTCTTTCCGTAAGTGGCCAGGCGGTCGCCGCCCCAGAGTTTTTCAAAAAGCGTTGGCTTTATCGCCGTATGTTTTTCCATTTTTCTTCTCTCCCGTGCTTTTTTTCCTTTATTCTACCGCCGAAACATAGGAAAGTCAATCTTTTTTGAGAATTTTTCTCTTCTCTCTTCCCTTTTACAAAAATGTATGCTATAATATAACATAATTATTTGCGAGAATAAAGAAAGGACACGCATGAAACATAAATATCTTCCCGGCGGCGGTATGCCCGAGCGACTCGGAAAAGTCGGCGGGCAGGCGGTGCTCGAGGGCGTCATGATGAAGGCCGGCGACCATACCGTAACCACCTGCCGAAAAAATGACGATTCTCTTGTCGTCAACGACAGCACGTTCGTCTCCGTCCGCAAAAAACACAAATGGCTGAATATTCCTCTCCTTCGCGGTGTCGTGAACTTCGTCGAAATGATGAAACTCAGTTTCACGACGCTCGGTGTTTCGGCCGACGCGCTCGGTCTCGAGGAGGATGAAAGTAAATTTGAGAAATGGATGAAAAAACATTTCGGCATCGGCGTGACGGATATTGCCATGGGCATCGGCACGGTGCTCGGTGTGGCACTTGCCGTCGTGCTCTTCATGTTTCTTCCCTCTTTCGGCGCAGACCTTGTCAACAACCTCACGGGCGGTCACCTCGGTGTATATCGCGCATTGCTCGAGGGCGGCATCAAAGTGGCTATTTTTCTTCTGTACCTCTGGCTTGTCTCTCTCATTCCCGACATCCGACGGACATTTATGTACCACGGAGCGGAACACAAATCCATCGCCTGTTTTGAGTCCGGTACGGAACTGACCCCGGAGAACGCGAAAAACTACACCCGGTTTCATCCCCGTTGCGGCACGAGTTTCATGTTCTTCATGATTCTCCTTGGCATTTTCGTCGGCATGTTTGTCCGCTGGATTCTGCCGGGTCTGCCCACACTCCTGTACGTCCTTATACGACTTCTGCTTCTGCCGCTTGTCGTCGGTATCGGCTATGAGTTTATCCTCTACGCCGGCAAGCACGACAATCTGTTCGTCCGCATTCTCTCGGCGCCCGGTCTCTGGGTACAGCGCATCACGACGAAAGAACCGACGGAAGAAATGCTGGCGGTGGCCATCACCTCTCTCAAATGCGCCCTGCGCGACGATTTTCCCGAATTCCGCGAATTTTACGAAGAGAGAGAATGGGAACCGAAACCGGTAGAAAAGCCCGAAGAAGTGGTGGCGGAAGAAATTCCCGCCGTCGAACTTCCGACCGAAGCCGCCCCCGCATACATTCCCCCGACCGAAACACCGGCAGACACGACGGCAGAAAAAATTCCCGCCGTCGAAACGCCGGACATGCCCGGGGATCTCCCGGCGTCCCGCGCATGACGCTGTCGGAAGCCGTCCGTCGGCTGACGGCGGCCGGCGACACAGACGCTGCCGTGGACGCGCGCCTGTTTTTCGCACGGTATGGCGGTTTTTCCCCCGCCGACCTGTACGGTGCCGACCCATCCTCGGACAGTGACGTGCTGGCGGATGCCGTCGAACGGCGTGCCGGCGGCGAACCGACCGCCTACATTCTCGGCGATGCGGATTTTTACGGCGAGACCTATTTTGTGACGCCGGACGTACTCATACCGAGGGCGGAAACAGAACTTGTCGCAGACTATGCCGTACACCGTCTGCCGCGGGGAGGCACCTTTCTCGACCTGTGCACCGGCAGCGGTTGCATTGCCCTTTCGGTTCTCCGTCATACGGAAAGCACGCGTGCGGCGGCGGCGGACATTTCCGACGCGGCCTTGGCCGTGGCGAGAAAAAACGCCGAAAAATACGCGCTGACGGACCGGATTTCGTTTGTCCGGTCGGACGTTCTGCGGGACGTATTGCCCGGAACCTATGACATGATAGTCTCCAATCCGCCCTATGTCGAGGACGCGGTTTATCCGACGCTCGAAAGGGAGATTTTTCACGAACCGCGCGCCGCGTTCGTCGGCGGTGCGGAAGGCATGGATTTTTACCGTGCCATTATTTCAAACTACCGCACACGACTGACGGCGGACGGATTCTTTCTTTTTGAAATCGGCTTCGACCAAGGAGAGCGCATGACGGCGCTGGCCGAGAAAAACAATATGGCCTGCGATATTTTGCCCGACTTCTCCGGCCTCGACCGTATAGCCGTTCTGAAACGCAAAAACATCTGACCCCGATGTCACGGCACCCCGGCACTTCATATACTCCGAAAGACGAAAGATGATTTCGTCGGGAAGGAAGTGCCGCGCAATG
>CAKRWK010000107.1 GCA_934417455.1 uncultured Eubacteriales bacterium | reverse complement strand
ACATATGCCCGTGTGGTGGACGGTCTTGCCGACGGCAGCATTCCGCTGCGCGTTACCCACAACGACACCAAACTCAACAATATCCTGATGGATGCCGAAACGGGTGTCGCCCGCGCCGTTATCGACCTCGATACCGTCATGCCCGGTTCGCTTCTCTGCGACTTCGGCGATTCCATCCGTTTCGGTGCTTCCACCGGAGCGGAGGACGAAAAGGACCTCACAAAGGTACATTTCGACATTGACCTGTTTGCCGCTTATGCCGAAGGTTTCCTCGGCGCACTCGGTGACCGTATCACGGAAAAAGAAGTCGACCTCATGCCGTACAGCGCCTATCTTCTGACAATGGAGTGCGGCATGCGCTTCCTCGCCGATTACCTGTCCGGCGATACGTATTTTGCCACCAAATATCCCGAACATAACCTCGTCCGTTGCCGCACCCAGCTCCGTCTGGCCGGCGAGATGGAAGGGCAGTTCGACAAAATGGCAGACCGTATCCGCAGCATCCGTAACAAAAAATAAGAGACTCGAATTGAGGTTCCGATGAAAAACGTAGAAATTTATCCCGTATCGTCCATGACGAAAATTTTTTCCGACGCGCATCCGTCGCCCGAGACGCACGGCAGCATGCTGAAAAACGAAACCTATTCGTTCCAGGTTGCCGTGGAAACCGGCGACACCGCTCTTTGCGGCGCGACGCTCCGGTTCGGCGGTGATCTTGCCGAACGCATTTCCTTCTATCCCGTGCGTGCCCTGCCGTGTGACCTTCCCGACTATGACGGGCATGACAGTTATGTCGAAATCCGCGCGGACGGTATGTATCCGGAACTCTGCGAGGAAACGGTGCTCTTTGATGTCCGGCCGCACGAAACCGTCGGTGTGTGGGTGACCGTATCCGGCGCACCGAAAGCCGGCCGGCACGAAATTCCCGTGGCACTGGTGTCGGACGACACACCCGTGGCCGAAACGTCCTACATGCTGACGGTGACGGACGCACAACTGCCGGCGGAAAAGAAATATATCACGCACTGGATGCACTACGACTGCATTGCCGAACTGCACGGTGTGCCCGTGTTTTCCGATGACTTTTATCACGTGTTCGACGCATATCTGCGTGCTTATATCGAACTTGGAAACACCATGCTTCTCGTTCCGACGTTGACACCCGCACTCGATACGGCCGTTGGCGCGGAGCGTATGACCGCACAGCTCGTGAAAATCACGGTGGAAGACGGTCGGTATCTGTTCGACTTTTCCGACCTTGACCGCTTTATCGATTTTGTCGCCGAGAGGGGGATCCGTTATTTCGAGTTCGCTCACCTGTTCACACAGTGGGGCGCGGAATTCTGCCCGAAAGTCATGGCGACGGTGGACGGAAAGGAAACGAAGATTTTCGGGTGGGACGACAAATCGGACGGTGACGCGTACCGCGCGTTTCTTTCCGCTTACCTGCCTGCACTCTGTGAATACCTTCATACGAAAGGCATCGCGGAAAACTCTTTCTTCCATATGTCCGACGAGCCGACCGATGAGCATTTGGAAAGATATATCGGTCACTACAACTTTGTCAAACCCCTGATAGGCGACATCCGGACCATTGATGCGCTGAGCCATTACGCTTTTGCGGAAAAACATGTGGTTGATATGCCGGTCAGTGTGACGACGAGTGCCGCGGAATTCCGCGACCATGACGTTGCGCATATGTCCTATACCTGTTGTCAGCCATATATCGGCAACTATTCCAACCGTTTCTTCTGCATGACGGGTGAACGTACCCGTGTTATCGGTTTCCAGATATATCTTAACGGTTCTCGCGGTTTCCTTCATTGGGGGTATAATTTCTATCATACGAAACTGTCCGTCTCCGTGCTCAATCCTTACACGGATACCACGGCCGGCGGCGCCTTCCCGGGTGGAGACAGTTTTCTCGTTTATCCCGATACGCGTCGCGGCGGTGTACAGAAGTCCATCCGGTATCACATGATGCATGACGCGTTTCAGGACCTTCGTGCGCTCGAACTTCTCGAAAGCAGAATCGGCCGTGACGCGGTGGTTCGCCTTCTGCACGATTTCGGGCTCTTCGATTACAACGAATATCCGCATTCCGCAAGGGTTCTTCATGACCTCAGAAATGAGATCAACCGTCTGATAGGCGAAACCGCATAACCCGAAAAAGGCTGAAACCGCTTAAGAAAGCGGTTTCGGCTTGCCGGAAAAGCAGAGCGCTGTCAGATAGCCGCACACGAGCGCGGCCGTACAACCGGCCGCGGCGGCCGTGACTCCTCCTGTCAGAATGCCGAGCGCCCCCGAGGCGTCCACGGCTTCTTTGACCCCGCGCGCGATATTGCCGCCGAATCCGATAAGCGGAACGGTGGCGCCGCACCCCGCAAATTCCGCGAGCGGCTCGAATAGCCCGACCGCACCGAGCAGGACCCCCACGCTGACATACAGCACGAGAATGCGCGCCGGCGTGAGTTTCGTCAGGTCAATGAGCAGTTGTGCCGCAACGCAGAACGCGCCGCCGACAAGAAAAGCAAACAAAGACTGAAGCCACATATTTTTTCGCCGCAAAGGCGATTCCTTTCGCGTTTTTGTAAAGAAAAGCAGACAAATCTGCGGAATCTGTGTCACATTCTTTCCAGGTGAATCAGGGGCGCGATGCCGAAAATGTGTTCGCCCTGTTGGACACTCGACGCGCTCATCAGCGCACCGGTGGAAAGAAAGAGCACATGTCGCAGGTCGCCTCTTACCAAGGCGGGCAGAAAATGAGACGCAAGAACGGACGCGGAACAGCCGCATCCCGAACCGCCGCTGTGCACGTCCTGCGCCGACGGTTCGTAGAGGAGATTTCCGCAGTCAAAGTATTTTCCCTGCAGGTCGTATCCTTCTTCCGCAAGCATTTCACCGACGATAGAAGAGCCGACTTTGCCGAGGTCACCGGTAACGATTGCGTCAAAATCGGAGGGACTCCGGCCGCTTTCCCCGAAATACGAAAGAAGCGTGTCCGCCGCAGCCGCTGCCATGGCGCCGCCCATGTTGGAGGCGTCGGAGATTTCGCCGTCCACGATCTTTCCCGGCATGACCTCCGGTATCCGTACATCGCCGCTTTCTCCCGTCAAAAGGAACGCGCCGCCGGCCGTGGCTGTCCACTGAGCGCTCGGCGCCCGTTGTCCGCCGTATTCGAGAGGGAGACGGAATTGTCGTTCCGCCGCGCAGTTATGGGACGTCGTGACGGCGGCGCCGATACGGGGGCTGTCACTTTCCGATAGAAACACGGAGAGCGCGAGGAGCGATTCCGTGCAGGTGGAACAGGCACCGTACAGACCGATATAGGGAATGCCGAACGAAAAGAGTCCACCCGACGAGGCGACGCACTGGTTTTGCAAATCTCCAGCAAACAGGTAGGACACGTCGTCCGGCCGTATCTGCGCCTTTTTCATGGCAATGTTCAGCGCCAACCGACCGAGTTCTCCCTCCGCCTTTTCCCATGTGTTCTGACCGAATTTGTCATCGGGGGACGTCATATCGAAAGCGGCTCCGAGGGGACCGTTCCGTTCCTCTTTTCCGCCGATCGCGGCAAAAGACAGAAACGACGGCGGACGGCGGAGCGGGATAATTCTTTTTCTCATGCAGATAATACCTTTCAGAAATGGGAAACAATATAATAAATAATGCCGTATATCGTGCCGCAGAGGATGCCGTACAGAATGACGGGACCCGCAACGGTGAATATCTTTCCGCCGACCCCGATAACGAGTCCTTCGCTTTTCGTGTCGATAGCGGGGGACACAACGGCGTTGGCAAAGCCCGTCACGGGAACCAGCGTTCCTGCGCCGGCCACCCGGGCGATACGGTCGAACACGCCGATGCCCGTTAAGATGGCGGCGAGAAAAATCAAAGTGACCGTTACCCATATGCCTGCCGCGCGTCGGTTGGCACCGAGGTACATGTAAAGGACAGTCAGCCATTCGGCAAGAAAACATATGCCGCCGCCGATGAGAAAGGCAAACAAACAGTTTTTAAGAACGGGGGAGCGGGGTGTGTGCCTCTCGATTCTCTCCTTATAGGATTCTTTGTTCATACGAAATCTCCTGCATCTGCAAACAACTATTTGCGTTTTCTGTTATTGTTTCGCAAATGCCGTCGTTTATACATTTCCCCGGAGGATAGTTTTCATGGAAAAAGAGTGGAAAATCAAAGCGAAAATTCTCGATGAGGCCGCCATGCGGCGCTCTATGACGAGAATTGCGCACGAAATCACGGAACATAACCGCGGAGCGTCGTCTGTGGTGCTTGTCGGTATTATCCGCCGCGGCGCGCCCCTCGCGTCGTATATCTCTGCGGAAATTGAACGCATTGAAGGGACGAAGGTTCCCGTCGGGTCCATCGATATTACGTTTTATCGCGACGACCTGTCCAAAGCGCACCCCCAACCGGTGGTGAACGAAACGGACATCCCGTTTGACATCACGGGCAGAGACGTGGTACTGGTGGACGACGTGATATATACCGGTCGCACCGTGCGTGCCGCTATTGACGGACTGTTCCGCCTCGGCCGCCCGTCTACGGTGCAACTTGCCGTTCTGATTGACCGCGGGCTTCGCGAACTTCCGTTTAAGCCCGACTATGTGGGAAAAAATATCCCCACGTCCCACAGCGAAATGGTTCGCGTGAGCGTGGAGAGTATTGACGGAGAAAATTCCGTCTCCATTATGTCCGAAGTCTGACCTCAGGTAAAGTCGCCGAGGGCGTCAATGCCGCAGAAAAGCAAAATCAACCGCACGAAAAAACAAAGGATGATGGCGACGGGAATCGCGTATGCTGTCCGGGCGGGAAACTTTGCGGAATATCTGTCGGTCTTTTGTGCGAGATCGAGAATATATACGATATTGAAGGCCCGAAGCCAAAGGCAGGCGACAGGGAGCGGCGGATAG
>CAKRWK010000106.1 GCA_934417455.1 uncultured Eubacteriales bacterium | reverse complement strand
CACCTCGCGTGAAATCGGAGACATGGTACTTGAACGTCTGCAGAAAATCGATATTGTTTCCTATATACGTTTCGCTTCGGTGTACCGGGAGTTCCGCGACATAGATTCCTTTATGGCGGAAATCCGCCGTATCCACCGTAAAACGAAAACCAAAGACTCACGCAGTAAGGAAGACACATCCGATGATTAAAAGCATGACGGCATTCGGCCGTGCCAAGAGGGAAGGGGACAGACGGACAGTCACCGTCGAACTCCGTTCCGTCAATTCCCGGTTTTTCGAGTGCTCGGTGCGCCTGCCGCGCGCATACGCCTTTCTCGAAGACAAAATTAAGTCGTACATTCAGAAACATGCCGTTACCCGCGCCAAAGTCGACGTGTATGTCACGGTGGAGAAAACCGCGGGCGGTCCCGGCACCGTTGCTGCCGACCTCGATGTCGCGGCCGGGTATCTTGACGCCTTGCGGCGCATCCGCGACGCCTTCGGCCTGCTCGACGACATCACGACAGTGAGCATTGCCCACATGCCGGACGTTCTCGTCTCCTCAAAAGAAGAAGAGGATGCGGACGCCGTGTGGCAGGAGGTCCTGCCTGTGCTTGAGGAGGCTGTCCACGGGTATGTCACCATGCGCACGGCGGAAGGGGACAAAATTGCGGCCGACCTCGAGAAGAAACTTACCGCCGTTTCGGACTTTAGCGACGAGGTGGAAAAAATCAGCCTTTCGGACACCGTCGGATACCGCGACAAACTGGAGGCACGCCTGCGTGCCATTCTGCAGGACAACGGCGTGACGATAGACGAAAACCGTCTTCTGACCGAGTGCGCCGTCTGGGCGGATAAAATCGCCATCGACGAAGAACTTGTCAGACTCCGCTCGCATTTCGGCGCCTTCCGCGACATTGCGGCACAGCCCGAACCGTCCGGCCGCAAACTCGATTTTCTTATGCAGGAAATGAACCGCGAGACAAATACCATCGGTTCCAAAGCCAACAATGCCCGCATTGCGCGACTGGTGGTCGGCATGAAGGGCGAACTTGAAAAAATGCGCGAGCAGATTCAGAACATTGAATAAGAGGTCAAACCTATGAAATTCATCAATGTCGGTTTCGGAAATATGGTTTCGGCGGGACGCATCGTCGCCATTGCCGCACCCGATTCCGCACCGATCAAACGACTGGTACAGGAAGCTAAAGAAGACAACCGTATCATCGACGTCTCTTGCGGACGGCGTACCCGTGCCGTCATCATCACCGATTCGGAGCACGTTATTCTCTCCGCCATTCAGGCGGAAACCATCACCAACCGCCTCTCGGACGATTCGTCGGACGACGAGGACCCTGAGGACTGATTTTGTCTTCCGGACGACACTTTCCCGAAAAAAACATTTTGGAGCATAGAAACATGATTTATCCTACCGTTGACCAACTGACCAAAGGAAAACTGAACCGGTACGAGCTGACCGTCGGTGTTGCCAAATGCGCCCGCATTGTCACCGACGAGTATGTCACCATGCGTGCGAGAGCACAGCAGATGATTGACAGCAAGGAGACCGACAAGCCTCTGTCCGCCATGATTCCGGCGGAATATAAGGACGAAAAAGCCGTGGCGCTTGCCATCGACAAACTGACGGACGGCCGTTTTGAACTCCGCCGCCCCGAGAACACGGAAGACGAGGAGTAAGACAGGAGGGTAAGGGACGTGTATCTGCGGATTTATATTCTCGATGTCCCCTACGCCATTGATTCTCCGTTCACATATGCCTGTCCGGAAGCATTGCGCGCCGCCGTGCATGTCGGTGCCTTTGTGCGCGTGCCGTTCGGCAAGTCGAACACCCGCCGCACGGGGGTCGTGTTTGAAATCACGGACACGGCCGACGGAGAGGCAACTCATATCAAGCCCGTGCATTCGGTTTTCGACGCGACTCTGTCGCTGTCCGAAGAGTTGCTCGGGCTGTGTCTGTTTTTGAAGAACTATACGCTCTGTACGTTCGGAGAAGCCGTGCGTACCGTATTGCCGCCGCATTTCCTTACGGAAAAACCCAATATCCGCTATCGGCGTACGTACACCCTGACGGATGCGGGGCGGACGGACGCCGCCAAAGTGCGCGCCGAAGGACAGCGACGGGTTCTTGCCTACCTTTCCCCGATAGGTTCGGCCGACGGGGAACTGGTGCGTACTCTGCCGGGGGTTCGTGCGGCCGATGTGTCGGCTCTTCTGAAAAAAGGCTTTCTGTCGTATACCGAGACGGAAGACATCCGCAATCCCTATGCCGCCCTTGCCGAGGGCGCCGCGGCGGAACCCATTGTCCTGAGCAAAGCCCAGAGCGCGGCGTATGATACCGCCGAAGGCCTTCTTCTGTCGGGCGAGGCTAAGGCTGCGCTTCTGTATGGCGTGACGGGCAGTGGAAAAACAAAAATCATGATGTGCCTGATTGACCGCACGCTCTCGCTCGGTCGCAAGGTCATCCTGATGGTGCCGGAAATCGCGCTGACGCCCCAGACCGTCGGCCTCTTCTGCCGTCGGTACGGCGAGCGCGTCGCCGTCATTCATTCGTCGCTCTCCGAAGGGGAGCGGGCCGACGCTTACCGCCGCATCCGCGGCGGCGCGGTGGATGTCGTCATCGGTACCCGTTCGGCCGTGTTCGCCCCCCTCTCCGACATCGGGCTTATCGTCATCGACGAGGAACACGAGCATACCTACAAATCGGAAAATGATCCGAAATACCACGCAAGAGATGTGGCCGCCTACCGGGCGGGACATCATCGTGCACTGATGCTGCTTGCCTCCGCCACCCCATCGGTGGAAAGTTTTTACAAGGCCGAATGCGGCCGTTACACGCTGATTCCCTTGCGGGAGCGGTACGGCGGGTACCATTTGCCGACAGCCTATGTTGTGGATATGCGGGAAGAACTCCGCCTCGGCAACACATCGCCCGTCAGCAGCCGTCTGCTCTCCTCTCTGAAAGAGACGGCAGAGGACGGAAAACAGGCCATCCTCTTTCTTAACCGCCGCGGGTCTAACAGTCAGATCAGTTGCAAAAACTGCGGCACGGTGCTGACCTGCCCCCGCTGTTCCGTGTCTCTCACCTATCATACCGGCCGCGGCGGCGGAAAAATGCTCTGCCATCTGTGCGGATATACCGATAAAGTACCGAAAGTCTGCGCCACTTGCGGCAGTGACCGTCTGTCCTTCCTCGGATACGGCACGCAGAAAGTCGAGGATGACCTCGGCCGTTACCTTCCCGAAGGCCGCGTCATGCGTATGGATGCGGACACCACAGGACAGAAAATGGCCTATGACCGCATGCTTGAAGATTTCAGAGAGGGCACGGCCGACATTCTGCTCGGTACGCAGATGGTCACAAAAGGGCATGACTTTCCGCGCGTCTCCCTTGTCGGCGTCATTCTGGCAGACACGTCGCTTTACATCAGCGACTTCCGTGCCGCCGAACGCACCTTTTCTCTGCTGACACAGGTCATCGGCCGCGCCGGCCGCGCGGGCGACGGCGTGGCGGTCATTCAGACCTTTTCGCCCGATAACGAGGTTATCCGTCTGGCTTGCCGGCAGGACTACGAAGCCTTCTACAAAGGGGAGATAGCCCTGCGCAAGAGCCTTTCCTATCCGCCGTTCTGCGATATGGTGCAACTGACGCTGACAAGCGACGACGAAAAGACGCTGTTTGCCGCTTCGACGGAACTTGTCGGATTGATGGAAAAAACGCTGAAAGAAGAATACAGCGGCATTCCGTTTCTTGTATTCGGCCCGTTTGAAGCGCAAGTGTATAAGCTGAACGACAAATACCGTCTGCGCATCGTCGTCAAATGCCGCCTCAACGAACGGACAAGAGGCTTTTTTCACGACATGCTCTGCCGCTTTTCGCCAAAAAGAAACGTCACCCTCGCGGCAGACCTCAATCCACTGACGGTATGACCGTCCGAAAAAGAAAGGATTTCAAATGGCACAACTCAACATTGTCAAAGAAGGAGACCCGTTGCTCCGTAAAACATCCCGCCCCGTGACGGAAATTACCCCCCGCATTCTCACCCTGCTTGATGATATGACGGATACCATGCGCCGTGCGAACGGTTGCGGACTTGCCGCCGTACAGGTCGGCGTTTTGCGCCGTATCGTCGTCATCGAGGTGGAAGAGGGCACGGTGTATGAAATGATAAATCCGCATATCGTCGCTTTCGCCGGTACACAGGAAAACGTGGAAGGCTGTCTTTCCATCCCCGGCCGCGCCGGCATTACCCGTCGTCCCGCCGCCGTCACCGTCCGCTATACCGATCGCACGGGGCATGAGTGCGAACTGCGGGGAACGGAACTGCTGGCCCGCGCCATCTGCCACGAATGTGACCACCTCGACGGAAAACTCTTCATAGACAAGGGCGTCTTTCTTCGCGAGTACGAAGGCGAAGACTGAGCCGGGGAAAGGGGAACAAATGCGTATATTGTTTATGGGCACGCCGGACATCAGCGCCGCCTGCCTTGACGCGCTTCTTCGCGACGGCGCGCCCGTTGTGGCCGCCGTGACCCGTGAGGACAAACCGAAGGGGCGGAAAATGGTGCTGACGCCGCCGCCCGTCAAAGTGCTGGCCGAAGAGCACGGCATCCCGGTCTACCAACCGAAAACCCTGCGCGACGAAGCCTTTGCATCGCTTCTTCGCGATATCGACCCCGACCTGATTCTGGTGGTCGCTTACGGGAAGATTTTGCCAGAGAGCGTTCTCTCCTATCCGAAATACGGCTGTATCAATCTGCATGTTTCGCTTCTTCCGAAATACCGCGGCGCCGCGCCCATGCAGCGCGCGATTATGGAAGGGGAGCGGGAGACCGGCGTGACGGTCATGTATATGGACGCGGGTCTCGATACGGGCGACATCATTACCGCCGAGTCTTTCCCGATTCTGCCGTCCGACGATTTTGAAAGCTTTCATGACCGCTCGGCCGAGGTCGGTGCGCGCCTGCTTTGCGCGGCCATAGC
>CAKRWK010000105.1 GCA_934417455.1 uncultured Eubacteriales bacterium | reverse complement strand
CCATTGGACCTGTATTTTTTCAAAATGTCAACCGTTTTTCCGATATTTTTTCGTTTTTTCGTTTTTTTATCTTTCGTCCGCCACTCTGGCAGACGACCGCAAAGATTTTTCCTCTTCCTCCGTCAAAGGACGGTATATACCCGGCGAAAGCGTCCCATCCAAGGAAAGAGTTCCCATGGAAATCCGTTTCAGCCAAACGATATGGCACAGAACGGCGCGGAGCATGCGGCGCACCTGGTGTTTCTTCCCTTCCGTCACCGTCAGCGTGGCATGCACCACGGGGGTATGCAGGTGATTCCGGGCGCGCTTGGCATCCGCCGGCGAAAGGAATGGCAATATGTCCCCGAGTTCGCAGACGGAAAGCACGGAAAGAACGGCCGGACGCGTCAGGCTCCGTCCCTCATCGATGGAAAGGCCGCCCGTAAGGTGGGTGATCTTTTCTTCATCTATGACGCCGATGGCGTAAAACTCATATGTTTTCGGCACATGATGCGACGGGTGCAACAGCGCCGCACACAAAGGTCCGTCGTCCGTAATGAGAAGCAGGCCTTCCGTGTCTCTGTCCAGTCGCCCGACGGCAAAATGCGTATCGCACATGGCCGGCGGAAAACAGTCGAACACCGTCGGTCGATGCGCATCCCGGTTGGCCGTGATAAGACCGCGCGGTTTGTAAAACATGTACGTCATCCGGCATCTTTGATGCGAAGCGTTCTCATGGCATTCAGAATATCGAGAACCGCCACACCGACATCGGCAAATACGGCCATCCACATAGATGCAAGGCCGAGACAACCGAGAATCATGACTGCGGCTTTGACCGCAAGGGCAAATACAATGTTTTCCTTGGAAATGCGGAGCGTCTTGCGCGCCACCTTCACCGCCGTCGGAAGTTTATCGAGAGAGTCGGACATAATTACAACGTCCGCCGCTTCAATGGCACTGTCCTGCCCGATGGCTCCCATCGCCACGCCGACATCGGCACGGGCGATGCTCGGCGCATCGTTGATGCCGTCGCCGACATACATAACCGTACTGCTGTCCTCTGCCATCAATGCTTCGAGCTCTTTGTATTTTTCATCCGGCATCAGCTCCGCATGTACCTCGTCAAGTCCGATTTCACGTCCCACCTTTTCCGCGATGGCACGACGGTCACCGGAGAGCATGACGGTTTTTCTCACGCCGCCCGCCTTCAGTGCCGCCACGGCCGCTTTGGCCTCCGGTTTGACGGTATCGGCAATCAGAATCGCACCGGCATACGCGCCGTCCACGGCCACATATACCATACCGGATGTATTCTGCTCCGCATTATATATGGATTCCGATTTTTCCCCCAATTCTTTTTCCATCAGTTTGCGGTTACCGACGGCAATACGATGACCTTCGGAGGTCGCAATAATACCGAGACCGCTGACTTCTTCCGTGGAAGCCGGTGCCACAATGTCCGCGCCGACAGCCTCTTTGACGGATTTTGCAACCGGGTGATTGGAACCGTATTCCGCAGTGGCCGCATAGGAAAGAAGTTTTTCCCTGCTCATACCGCCCGCCGGGCACACATCGCTCACGGAAAATTTACCGGTCGTCAGTGTGCCTGTTTTGTCGAAAGCCACCGTTCCTGCACGGGCAACCGAGGAAAATACATTGCCGCCTTTATACAGAATGCCGCGGGAGGCCGCGCCGCCGATGCCGCCGAAGAAGGCCATCGGAACGGAAATCACAAGAGCACAAGGACAGGAAATGACAAGGAATGTCAGTGCTCGCTCAATGTATTTCGGGAAATCGAATCCGGTAAAGAGCGGAACAATCAAACCGAGAACAAGTGCGCAACCAACGACAAAAGGCGTATAAATCTTAGCAAATTTTGTGATAAAAGCTTCCTCTTTGGACTTTTTCTCGCTTGCGTTTTCCACAAGATTAAGAATGCGTGCGGCGGCGGATTCATCGGCCGCGCGTTCCGCACGGCATCTGAGCACGCCTTCCACAAGAACGACGCCGCTTTCCACCGTGTCTCCTACCCCGACATTGCGGGGAACGGATTCGCCCGTCAGAGCGGATGTGTCGATGTCAGCTCTGCCCTCGGTAATCACCGCATCTACGGGAACGCGTTCACCGGTACGAATCACGAGAAGGTCTCCGACCTCCACGTCTTCGGCATCCACGGTTTCTTCCTTTCCGTCACGGATAACCGTTGCCTTATCGGGACAAATGTCCATCAGAGAACGGATGGAAGCACGTGAGCGTTCCACCGCTTTATCCTGAAAATATTCACCTATCTGGTAGAAAATCATGACAGCGGCGGCTTCTTTGAAGTCCTGCAGTGCCAAGGCACCGATGCAGGCCACCGTCATCAGAAACTTTTCGTCAAGAAAGTCGCGGCGAAGAATCCCGCGTATCGAATCCCAGAATACCGACCAACCGGCCGCCGCAACAGCCGCGCAAAAAAGGACGACGGAAGGAACATCAAGCCCGGTTTTCTCGAAAACGAAACCGAGGACGAAAAGAGCAAGCGCAAAGAGCGTCCAGAACAGTTCCTCGCCGAACAGTTTTTTCAGTTTTTTCATTTTTCGATGACAATCTCCTTCGAGAATGCCGCGGCACATTCTTTCACGACCTGATAAACTTCCTCTTCGGGCAGCGTGGATTCCACGGTGATTTTTTCCGTCAGAAAATTGATTTTCGCCGTATCAATACCGTCTCTTTTTTCCACAGTGGCGGAAAGTTTGGCCGCGCAATTGGGGCAATCGAGGCCCGTGATTCTGTACTTGAATTTCATGATGGTAATCTCCTTGTTTTTATATAATTCTTCATTCTCTGATGTGTTCAAGCGCCGTCTCGATGATGGCGCCTATGTGGCTGTCCGCCAATGTGTAAAATACGTTCTTTCCCGACCTGCGATAGGAAATCAAATCGTTCTGTCGCAGAATCTTCAACTGATGAGACACAGCCGATTTGGTCATACCGAGCATCTCGGCGATGTCGCAAACACAAAGTGGCTCTCCGTCAATGGCAAACAGTATACGAATGCGCGTGCTGTCTCCGAGTACTTTGAAAAAGTCCGAAAGGTCGTAGAGGGTATCTTCCGTGGGCATCATGTCGCGTTTCTTCTCAATCAGCGACATATGAACCTCGTCCGAATCGCATACCGGCAGTGTCTTCTCTTCTTCCCAGCTTTTCATTCCGTACCTCCTTTTCATTAGAACAGTTGAACATGTGTTCAACTGTTTGATTGTATTATAGCACCTGATTCTCCGTTTGTCAATAGTTTTTTTTCGTTTTTTTCAAAAAAATCACGAGAAATAGCCGTACCGGACATTCCCCGTGATTTTTTATATACACCGAACCGCCCGTCCTCACTCTTCTATCTTTACGGAAAGGCCGTTCAGTTCCACTCCGCCGTCGGCGGCAATGATAATATATCTTTTTCCGTTGATAACTTTTGTTGTGACGAGGTTTTCCTTCCCTTCGGCCACCTTAATAAAAACGTCGGGCGTTTTGAGTTCAAACTTCTTCGGATTAACAATATTTTTCGGTTCCAATTCCTCTGCCGGACCGAAATTTTCCTTGTATGTGTCTGTAAAGGCTTTCAGTTTCTCTTCATCGACACCGACGGAGGACAGGCAGTCCGCAATATCGCTCTGCGTCAACACCATCGGCTCGTCCGAACGACTCTCCTTATATTCCCGCATCCGTTCGGAGACTTCGGTGTGCAGCGCCTTGGCAACATCGAAACTCAGACTCTCATCCAGCGCCGCAGCCAAAGTTTCGCGGAAAGTTTCGTTTTGCGCCTTGGCCGTCATACCGATACCGCTGCCGAACAGCGCGGAAGTCAACGCTTCGTGCGCAGTATCGGTGCTTTTTGTGTAAAAAGAAGCCGCGTAGATGTTGGTCTGGCGGTTATCGAACGCAGGGAACATAAAACCAACGTCCGGCATGCAGATGGCGTGACGCGCCCCCATGTTCAGAAAATCCTTTTCGTCGGAGTCGTAAGCGAGGTCCGCTTTTGTCGCCTTGACCGGGCAAACGGCGCAAAGTGTATATGTAAATATTTCCACGGATTTTCCGTCCTCGTCGGCCGTATCCGCATGCGAACGGGTAACGACATCATAACGGGAACGCAAAAACAGAATCGCGTAGTTGTCTTCCGAAGAATAAGCGGAGGTGATTTTGGCAATCAGTGCGGAAAAATCTTCTTCCGCCGGCTCCTCCGCATTTCGCAGGGACATCAGCAGTCTGTGTTCCTCACTGTCCGTCACCTGCTTTGTCGAAAACGGAATTTCAAAAATGTTTTTGTTTCTACCGCCGGAAAGCACACGACGGAAGAGCGCAAGATATTTTTCCGTCTCCTCTTCTCCCATCAGGCCGAGCGATTTTTTGAATTTGGCAATCACTTCCCCACCGGCGTTGACGTAGCAACCGTAGATGGCGGGCACCGTATTTCTTTTCAGCGTCAATGTTCGTTTGATTTCGGATATTTCTTTATCTTTCATGTCTGCTCCTCTGAATCACGTGGCAGATACATCGACCGTTTATTTTTACAGGACGGCGCATATCCCACCCTTACATGTGGCTTTTGCTGAAAAAAGCCAAGTCTTACGACTTGACTTTTTTCATGGCAGGGGCAGAAGGACTTGAACCCACGACCCATGGTTTTGGAGACCAGTACTCTACCAACGGAGCTATACCCCTGTGCGCGTGTCCTATTATACTAAAAAACGACGGAAATGTCAAGGTGTTTCCAAAAAATATTTGCCGGCAGACCAACTTTTTTTCATTTTGTATTGATTTTTCGTTTAGTGTATGGTATAATGAACAGGCGTTTCGGAGAAAACGCAGACGCCGGTGTGGTGGAATTGGCAGACGCCCGGGATTCAAAATCCCGTGTCCGCAAGGACGTGCGGGTTCGACCCCCGCCACCGGCACCAAAAAACCACCACCTCCGTCAGGAAGTGCTGGTTTTTGCATATTTGAAACGCACAAGACGGGCAGACACAGCTTGTGCC
>CAKRWK010000104.1 GCA_934417455.1 uncultured Eubacteriales bacterium | reverse complement strand
CGCCGGCCAGTCCGTCTGATCGAGCGGCAGTTCCGCGTTCGACTGTCCCGCCAGCAGGATAACGTCGCCTATCATGACGTTACGGAGCACTTCGGTGCGGTTTTCTATGGTCACTCTGACATCATACGGGCCGCCCGCTTCCATCGGCGGAAGGGTGACGGTGAAAGTCTCTTTTTCCGTATCCGTCACACCATGATATGTATTTCCCGCGATTTCCACGGTGACGCTTCCTATGCCTGTACCGGCCAGGACATTGGTTCTGCCCCGCTGTAATACCATTTTTTCGCAAAACATGGGATAAAGGTGCGTGTTTTTCTTCTTTTCTTCCAAAGCCAGTTTCTCCTGTTCCGTTCTGTATTCTTCCGCGGTGAACACGCCGAGGACAATTTTATCCGCCGTCATACGCAGGGCTCCGTCCGAGAAGACAGTAGTTTTCATATCGGCCAGACAACGCCGCCATCCTTCCGTATTTTCGGCATACAATGCAATATTTCCGCCCTGTTCGGAAAAGCCCCAGCGGAAGTCTTCGGAAGACGCCGAAGATTCTACCGCCGCGCGAAGCGCAACCGACTGCGCATCCCCCGTCGGGCCGACAAGGATTTTCTTTCCGGAGGGGGCTTCTTCTTCGGAAAAGACACGCAGGCGGACACCCGTAGCGGCGGATATGAGAGCCGATACATCGGTACCGATTTTGCGCATGGCGACCGTGCCGTCACAAACAATCGCGTACCCGTCCGACAGGTCATCGGCCGTGACTATCGTTTCTTTCGTTTCTTCCCCGGGATCGGACGGAGTTTCCGTCCTCCCGCACGAAAACAGACACAGGCAGACAGCGGAGAGAAGGCACACGGCAAGACACTTGATTTTCATTCGGCAGACCTCGTTTTTCCTTTATTCTAACACACAGAAAACGAAATGTAAAGGGGACGGACAAAAGATTTTACCTTTTGCGAAAAAAAGCAAGTTTTTTGCAAAAACCTCTTGACATCCGAAAAGGAAAAATGTATAATAATACGTGCCGTTTCGGTGCATAGCCTAAACTATGCCCAAATGACAGTGGGAGGTATGATTGTGAAACTGGATCTGCGACCGCTTCTGGCCGGCGAACGACTTTTGACGTTCGGGTATGATCTGCCGCTTGATACCGACCCGAAGGACACATCAAGTTTTCTTTACGGAACCGATTTTCCTTCTCCCATGAAGGTGAAGGGTGAGATTACCAACACCGCCGGTTACATGCGTATGACGCTTCACGCAGAGGTCGATTATGTTACCCCCTGCGCCCGTTGCCTCAAACCCGTACATGGCGTGTTCACTCTTGACCTTGAGAAAACCGTAGCGCCGAGAGACCTCTTGGGTGACCTGACCGAAGACAAACTCGATGGGTTTGCCATTATTGAAGACGGATTTCTTGACATGGACGAACAAGTCCGTGAGCAGACGGAAATGGAATTTCCCTTCCGCGTGCTGTGTCGGGAAGACTGTCGGGGACTTTGTCCCCGTTGCGGAAAGAATCTGAATGAAGGGTCATGCGACTGCCAAACGAAAGAAATCGACCCGCGGCTGGCGCCCTTGCAGAAGATTCTCGAAGAGATGAAAAAAGAAAACAAAACCTAGAAGCGTTCACAGGAGGATAAAAGAATGGCAGTACCGAAGAAAAAAGTATCGCATGCGAGAAAAATGAAGAGACGTTCCAGTGTCTGGAAACTGGAAGCCCCCACCAATCTCGTGAAGTGCCCGCAGTGCGGCGAGTACAACCTCGCTTACCGCGTGTGCAAGAATTGCGGTTTCTATAAAGGCGTAGAAGTTGTCAAGAAGACCGCTGACGCCGCGAAGTAAGCGTCGATGCCCGAAAACAGACCCCTGCGGAAAATCCGCAGGGGTCTGTTTTACTTTTCAAGCAGGTGCGACATATGTTTTTCCTTTTCATACGAACAAATATCGTGTATGCAGTCATCGCAAATGACATATTCGCTTTCCTCATCCACCGGCATACCGCAAATTTTGCAGACGGGCACCGCACGTTTGATGACGATGCTGTCTCCGCAAACGGATACGCTGCATTTCGTTCCGGAATGTATTCCCACGTCTTTGCGAATGTCCGACGGAAGAACAATCCTTCCCAGACAGTCAATGATTCTTTCCGTATTCATGTAATTTACATCCTCCCTATCATTGATCCTCATGTTTTTTGCAATATCGCTGTTATTTTAGCACAAATGATTTGTCGGATTTTGTAAAATCATGGAGGAAAAGAAAAAATAATGGGTGAATGCATAATATTTTGCACTCACCCGTTATCTATTTTTCGCTTTCACAACTTACGATAAACGCTTCCAATACGGCATACGCCTTTCGGCGGTCATTCGGCGAAAGGCCGGAAAGTTTTCCGTAAATGTAGTCCGACTTCACCGTTTCACTGCGAGGTATGACATCACAGAAAATATCATCCGCCGAGCAGGAGAGAACTTCCGCCATTTTCACGAGTCTATCGGCTTTCGGAAAACTGTTGCCGCGTTCCACATCGGAAAGATAATTATTGGACAGCCCCACGGCTTCCGAAAAAATCATTTGCGTAAAGCCGCATGCGCGTCGCAATGTCTTTATTCTTGCGCCGATTTTTCTTTGAATTGTCTGTATGTCCATTCGTTTCTCACTCCGTCAACGGTTGTTTTCGCCATCTCCGTTAGATAGTATACCGTTTTCTTCTGTGAATTTACACAATGTTATAGCGAACAATTCGGCATTATCGTTGTTTTTTGAAAATTAAATTGAACAACTTTTTTCAAAAAAAGCGCGGGAAGATAAAACTTCCCGCGTCGCACTTGCACTTTGAACATTTATTACCTTTGGAGTGCATCTTCTATGCACGGTTTATTCTACTCTTTCACAGAGAAAGTCGACGATGCCCGCCACCGTATCGACAACGGCGGTAAACGGCGCCGCAGCGAGTTCTTCCGCCGTTCCGTGGCCGTAGAGCACGCCGAGAGAATCAATGCCGCAAACGGCGGCACCTTCGGCGTCGTACTTGCGGTCTCCGACAAGGATGCACTGCGTCTTCGGAACATCGGGAAAATACGAAAGGCCGTAGGCCAAAACTTCCCACTTCTTGTCCCGCACTTTTTCCCCGGCGGCACCGTAAATGCCATCGAAATACGGCGTCAGAGAAAAGAGGTCGAGAATCATTTTGGCGAAGTTTTCCGGTTTTGAAGTGGCAAGAATCATTTTTTTACCCGCGGAACGGAGAGCGCCGAGCATTTCGGGGATGCCGTCGTACACGCGGTTATCGCACCAACCTTTGACGGAAAAGTATTCGTGAAAATACGCAAGGGCGCGGTCGGCTTCTTCTTCACTGAAGCCGTACACCCGCTTCCACTCATCGTGAAGCGGCGGGCCGATGAACTGCAAAAGGTTCTTTCTGTCCCCGTAATTCACGTGCATGCGGTCGAGCGCATAGGCAAACGATTTGACAAGCCCCGACGCGGGGTCGGTCATGGTGCCGTCAAGGTCGAAGGCAATCAGTCGGTAATCTTTCACGGCGGTCTCCTTGAAATTTTATGTTTTGTCCTCTGTTTTTTCCGCTTTGCGATACCGCGCGGATATGTCCGCAAGGCAGGCGGCAAACTCTTCTCTGACACTCGGCGGCGACACAATCTCCACATCCGTCCCGAAACTCATCACCCATCCGTAAAACGTCGGACTGACGTTGACACGGACGGAGAAAGAGAATCGTCCCGACCGTTCGGGAAAGAAAGTGGGCGACATGCCGAAACGGTCGAGCATGACACCCGACAGGCGTTCGGCGCACCGGAACGTGACAAGCTCTTCCCTTCCGCCGTACATGGCAAAGGTTTTCGTGGAATACGTCGCAGGGTCAAAGCGCGCATACTTTTCCGGCCGACATACGGGAGAGGTCGTTACGCGTACATTCTCCATTTTATCCACACGGAAATGTTTGATGAGATCAGCCTCGCTGTCGTAAGCGAGCAGGTAATAGTTCTCGTCGTTCCACAGAAGTGCATAAGGAGAGACATCGTACACGCCGCCGTTTCTGTGATAGCGTTTTTCCTTTCCGCTCGTAAAGTCGTAGTAACGGTACGTCACGCGTACACCGAGCCGCAACGCCGTCTGCAACCGGTCGATAATATCCGGCACATCGGCATTGAATGTTTTTGTCATGTGGTCAACATAAAAACTGCGGGAAAGTTCCGCCGCGTGGTGTCTGCCGGCAAAAAAGGAAAGTTTTCTTATCATTTCGCGGCTGTTTTCTTTGGTAATGAAACGGGACGCAAGGACGGCATCCGTCAGCATTTTCAGTTCCGGAAGCGTGAAAACACGTTCTTCGAGATAATAACGCTCGGGGCGCGTCCCCATGCGGCCGACGGTAAGGCCGAGGGAGGTAAGCGTCAGAAAATCGTCGTAAACGCTCTTGCGTTCCGCGTGAATGCCGTAGGTCAGAAGGTGTTCGGAAACGTCCCCGACGGTCACGCCGTGGCTCTCATCCGTTTCGGCAAGAAGATAAAAGAAGAGGCGAAAGAGTTTTTCTTTTCCGTGAGAATCGCGTTTGATAAAATCACCCCCGCCTTACAATCCGAACACGCCGGACGAGATGAAGAAGTAAAGAATCAGCGCCAGTGCGTCGACAATAGTCGTAATGAACGGCGATGCCATGACAGCGGGGTCAAAACCGAGTTTCCCCGCCAAAAGCGGCAGAAGTCCGCCGATGGCTTTGGCAACGATAATGGTAATGAACATGGATAGAGCGACGGAAAGCGCGACAACGACTGTCACACTCGGATTCTGCATCAGGAGGCGGTCAACGAGCATAACTTTTCCGAAGGCAACGACAGCCAGCGTCGCACCGCAGAGAATACCGACGCGAAACTCCTTCCACAGGACGCGCAGCGCGTCTCCGAAAGCAATTTCACCGACAGAAAGGCCGCGGATAACGGTGACGGACGTCTGTCCGCCCGAGTTTCCGCCCGTATCCATCAGCATGGGCACAAACAGAATCAGCAAGGCAGGAAGCGCGCTCTCATAAAAGTTCAGA
>CAKRWK010000103.1 GCA_934417455.1 uncultured Eubacteriales bacterium | reverse complement strand
CGAAATCCCCCCTCGACGTATGTATATACGCCTATCGGGGGGATATTTGGTGGCTCTGCATCCAAGGAAGATTTTTTGTTTTTCGATGGTGTGTCAAAGATTTTTTTGAATATTTTTGCGCCTTTTGCATGTTTTGAAATGTTTTGATTTTCGCATTTCACGGTAGGGTTCGACATGACGGGCGGAAAGGACGGTCGTTACGGTTTCGTCAATGTGCACAAAAACGCGCCAAAAAAAGTAAAGAAACGGAACAAGAATGACACAGGCCGGCGTATTTGCTGGGCAGTTTTCACGAACTTTTGCAAATGTTTCGCGTCCTATTGAAAATAAATGCCGGAAATGATAAAATAATAGAGGGAGGGAAAGCCCCCTCCGGAACACTCCGATAGCCGTAAGGGTGGGAATTTTGATATACGGCAAGAAAGGAACCCTACATATGAAAAAAATTCTGCGCTGCCTGATGATGGCGTTGGTTGTGCTTTGCACGGTGCTCGCGCTGAACGCCTGCGGCGAAACGCCGTCGCCGAAGCCGAACCCGGACGGCGACAAACCGACGCCGGGGGATGAAACGCCGGCCACCGGCGTGCTCGACATCGTCAAAGACGGGGAGAGCGACTTCGAGGTCGTATATCCTGCCGGCAATACGGCGATGCAAAAACGCGCTAACGAACTGTCAGCCAAACTGTATTCTCTGACGGGTGTTCGTTTCCGTCCCGTTACTTCCGATGAGGCGACGGGCGAAAACCGCATTCTCGTCGGCAACACAGATGACGACATTGCGAAAAAACTTGTCGAAGACGTGGCCGACGGCTCAAAAGACCTGCGCTGGGGCTATGCGACAGGGGCGCATGTCATCGCTTTCTATGCGACCGACGACGTTGCATGGGAAAAACTGTATACGCTGTTGGAAACTTTTGTCGATGAAAACGGAAACTTTACCGCAGCGTATCCCAAGTCGAATATCGACCTTTGGGCAAGAGATGATTACAATAAGTACCTCGATGAACTCGACCTCAAAAGATTAGAGGCCGAAAAACAGGAACTCAACAAGAAGAACGACGGTCTGAAAAAACAGATTGACGCCATCGGCATTGCCGATTTTATGGACTGCAATTTCAAGGGCACTTTGCCGACCGGCGTGTTTGACATGTCGACGGATGCGGCCAACAGAGGCTACACGGTCGGCACGGGCGACGCCCTGACGCCGACGGCGGGACAGCATCCCCGTCTGCTTTTCACGAAGGATGACCTGTCGGGCATCCGTGCCTACCTCCGTGAAAATCCCGATGTAGCGGCCGAACTCAAACGGCAGGTGGACAAATGTATCGCTCACCTCGGCCTGCTTTCCATGCCTGTAGCGACGGGAAAAGAGAGCTCCATTACCAATTACAGCGAAACCGTCTGCCGTCAGATTCAGGCCACCGCATTTTACTATCAACTGACGGGCATCGAGTACTACGGTTATGTCGCCGTTCTCGCGATGAAAAACAACCTCAAAACCTTCCAGATGGCGAAATACGCCCATGACCAGTGCCGTTACTTCGGCTACACCGCATACACGGCGGCCTGCATTTACGACTGGTGCTATGACCTTCTGACGGAAGACGATAAAACGGAAATTGCCGTCGGTATCGAGTATAAACTTTTCCGCGGCAATTCGGTCGGCGAATATTTTGTCAAGGACGCGAGCGGCAACGCGACGACCACGGTCAAAACCGCTACCGGCGGTTTGAAGATGGAAATCGGCTTCCCGCCCACAGACCAGGGCAGCGTCAGCGGTCACGGAACCGAATACCAGCTTCTGCGCGATTATCTTTCCGTTGCCATTGCCATTTACGACGAGAATCCGTCCTGGTTCACCTTCTGCGGCGGCCGTATATATAAGGAATTCGTTCCTATCCGCAACAACTGGTACGATGAAGCGGGTATCTATCCCGAAGGCTCTGCCTGCTATGCACCGTGGCGTTTTGAGTGCGACCTCTTCAACGCATGGATTATGAAGAGCGCGACGGGCAAGATTCCCTATACCGATAACATGGTCAGAATGGGCTATTCGCTGCTCGCCTTTGAAACGGTGAACAAGAATATGTTCTCCACGGGCGACGGTAACTTCCAGCAAATGAACGTCTTTTTCGGCATGTCCATGAAAGTGCTGGCCGGTTTCTATAACGACAAAACGCTGGCGGCGCACGCCAATCTGTACGGCGACAGCCTTTCCTGGGTTGAGCGTCTGATAGCGAACGCAGGTATGCCCGAGACGGATTCGTCCTACCTGCGCGAGAATCTCGACGCGATTTGTTATAACGACGGATACTATCAGCAGATTATCGCGCGTTCCGAGTGGGATCGTGACGATGCGGTCGTCGTGCTTCTGCGCGGCGCGCAGAAATATGCCGGCGGTCATACCCATGCCGACAGCGGTACCTTCCAGATCTGGTACAAAGGCATGCTTTCGGGCGATGACGGCGTGTACGACATCTACGGTTCCAATCACCACTACTATTACGAACAGTCCTCCATTGCGCATAACGGCATTCTCGTTTATAACCCGTCGAAGAAAGACACGGAAGGCGGTTACTATTGCGGCGGACAGCGGTCGGTTCTCCACCTCTTCAATGCCGGAAACAATCCGACTTGGATAAACAATACGAAAGTAGATATGGGAAAAGTCACCGGCGTGAAGTACGGCTACTTTGACGAAAACAACAAGAACGCCAAATACGTCTATTATGCGAATGACCTCAGCGCCGCATACGCTGCCGATACCGTCGAGTATTATGCGCGTACCATGCTCGTCACCTACACGGGCGACGAAACATTCCCGATGATTATGTTCGTCTTTGACCGCATCGACGCGACAGACGCAAAATTCCAGAAAACCTTCCTTCTGCAGTGCGGAGAGGAACCGAAAATCGACAACGTGGCCAAGACCGTCACCGTCTCCAACGGCAAGGGCAAAATGGTTCTGAAATCCCTCCTCGGTACGGGCGAAATCCAAGCCTACGGCGGCCGCGAGAAGGATGCCTCCGGCAACTTCAAGACCCGTTTCTGGGTCAGTAACGCAAACAAGACCAACAACTCCGCCGGCGGCGCCTCTTCGAGCGGAAGTGCGGATAACCTTGCCTGCTGGGGTCACGCAGACCTGCTTGTCCCGACGGGCAACAAGTCCGACATTCTCCTCAACCTGATTTACGTCACCGATGACGGAACGACAAGAAACCTTGTTTCCAGAGCTATCACCGCGGGTGACTTTAAGGGTGCTGTCGCGCTCAATCAGACCGCCCTGTTCTACACGGGCAAAGGCTACAGCGACGCAGACCTTTCCTTCACCGCCGTCGGCACAAGTCCGATGAATTATTACATCGGCGGCGTGGCCGCAGGGCAGTGGAAAGTCACCGTCGGCGGCACAGATGCCGGCACCTTTACGGTGACGGAAGAGGAACATGTATTGACCTTCTCCGCCTCCACCGGCAACGTTCAAATTACACGCGTAAAGTAAAATAAAAACCTTCCTTGGCGCAGACCGGAACCGTGCTGACGTATATCAGCACGGTTCCTCCCGCCGAAATCCCCCCTCGACGTATGTATATACGCCTATCGGGGGGATATTTGGTGGCTCTGCATCCAAGGAAGATTTTTTATGTGTCGGTGGTGTGTCAAAAGTGCTTTTTGGTGCTCCCGTTCGGACTTTTTTCGTTCTTGCGGAATGCGCCCGCCCCGGACGTCTGTCGGGAAGATATTCGACGGCTCTGCATCCAAGGAAAATTTTTGAACGAACGTTTTATTTCGGTAGGGGTCGGCGCCCCGACGACCCGCTATTTCAAAAAGAAAAACGGGGGATTTTCCCCCGTTTTTCTACCTTAGCGGAAAGGTGTCGTTTTTAGCAGAACCGGAAATAAATAATTGTTCCGTTTCCGTTCCTACCGAAGATTCCCGCTTATCAATACATGCCGTCCATGCCGGCACCCGCGGCCGGTGCCGCCGGTTTGTCTTCCTTCTTGTCGGCGACGACGGCTTCCGTCGTCAGCACGGTGGCAGCGATGGAGGCGGCGTTCTGCAGGGCGGAACGGGTGACCTTGGCGGGGTCGACAATGCCGGCTTCCATCATGTCGCAGTAGCATTCGCGGGCGGCGTCGAAGCCGTAGCCCACCTTGCCGCTTTCGCGGATTTTCGCGATGATGACGGAACCGTCAAGGCCGGCGTTGTCGGCAATCTGTTTCATGGGCGCGCTGAGGGCTTTGGCGACAATCTTGGCGCCGGTCTTTTCGTCGCCTTCGAGCGTAGCGGTGACTTTCTCGGCAGCGTCGATGACGTCGACGAGTGCGGTGCCGCCGCCGGCGACAATGCCTTCCTCCACGGCCGCTTTGGTGGCGTTGAGGGCGTCCTCAATGCGGAGTTTCTTTTCCTTCATTTCGACCTCGGTGGCCGCGCCGACTTTGATGACGGCGACGCCGCCGGCGAGTTTCGCCAGACGTTCGAGAAGTTTTTCCTTGTCAAACTCGGAGGTCGTGTTTTCCAGCGCGGCGCGAATCTGCGCCACACGGTCGGCAATGGCCTGCTTGTCGCCGGCACCGCCTACAATAATGGTGTTTTCCTTGCCGACTTTCACCTGGCGGGCACGGCCGAGTTGGGCGACGGTGGCGTCCTTGAGTTCAAGACCGAGTTCCGAGGTGATGACCTCGCCGCCCGTCAGGATCGCGATGTCGCGGAGCATTTCTTTGCGTCTGTCACCGAAGCCGGGTGCTTTGACGGCCACGACGGTGAAGGTGCCGCGCAGTTTGTTGAGAACGAGGGTCGTCAGTGCTTCGCCTTCGACGTCCTCGGCGATAATCAGCAGTTTCTTGCCGGACTGCACAATCTGTTCCAGCAGGGGCAGAATCTCCTGAATGTTCGAAATTTTCTTATCGGTCATGAGAATCAGGCAGTCGTCCAGAACGGCTTCCATCTTGTCGGTGTCCGTTGCCATGTAGGGGGACAGATAGCCGCGGTCAAACTGCATGCCTTCCACAACTTCGCTGTATGTTTCAGCGCTCTTGGATTCCTCAACGGTGATAACGCCGTCGGCGGTCACCTTTTCCATCGCGTCGGCAATCAGCGTAC
>CAKRWK010000102.1 GCA_934417455.1 uncultured Eubacteriales bacterium | reverse complement strand
GCATCAACGTTGACCGAGACGGGAAATTCCATATGGTTGCCGCCGAGGGCACCTCCATGGAGGGAGACATTCCGCAAACGGGCAATACCAACACGCGCGCCGGCTTCGGCACCGATATATGCGGTTTTCTTTCCCGTTGGTGCGAGGCGGGGCCCACGCACCATCTGGCGCTCGGCATCGGGCATCACATGGCAACGCTGAGGAAATTTTCAGAACTCAGCGGTATCCGCCTGACAGAGGTAAAATAATCCGGCATTCCGCCGCGGAAAGCAAGGAGAAACAAATGAAAAGAAAATATTTGTTTACCGAAACCGACAAAAACATTGAAAATCAGAACATTCTGCACATCAACCGTCTGCCCGCGCGGGCGACCGTCATTCCGGCAGAAAAGCGCGGCATATATTACCGGAACAAGTACGAATCGGCGCTGGTGCGGTCTCTCGGGGGCGATTATAAATTCAAATACCTGCCGGGCGACGGACAGAAGGATTTCTATCTTGTCGGCACGGATGACAGCGACTGGGACACGATAGACGTCCCCTCCATGTGGCAATACCGAGGGTACGGAAAACCGTCCTACCCGAACATCCGCTACCCCATTCCGTTTCTGCCGCCGTACGTCAAAAAGGAAAACCCCGTCGGGCTCTACCGGAAGCATTTCACGGTCGAACGGCCGGCCGGAAAAACCATTCTGCATTTTGCCGGAGTGGACAACGCGTTCTATGTGTATCTGAACGGCGTCCCGGTCGGTTTTTCCAAGGGAAGCCGCCTGCCGGCGGAATTCGACGTGACGAACCTGATACGGGCGGGTGACAACCTGCTGGCCGTCAAAGTATTCACCTATTCGGACGCCACCTATCTCGAAAATCAGGACATGCTCCTCGCAAACGGAATTTTCCGAGACGTATATCTGACAGAAACAGGGAAAAACACGCTTTGGGACTACCGGGTTCGGACGACTTACACCTCGGTTTCGGTCGAGGTGCGCCTGTGCGTCGCCACGCCGTACCGCGTGAACATCACGCTGGACGGCCAAACGGCGGTATACGACGCCGGGGAGACGGTAACGCATACCTTCACGCTCGAAAACGCGCGGCTCTGGTCGGCGGAAACGCCGAATCTCTACGACCTGTATATCGAACTCACGGACGGGGACAGCATTTTTGAGGTGCATTCCAAACGCGTCGGCATCATGCACACGCGTGTATGCGGAAACAAATTCCTCGTCAACGAACATCCCGTGTACATTAAGGGCATTAACCGCCATGAAAACGACCCATGGAACGGCAGAAGCCTGACGACGGAGCAAATCCGCCGCGACCTTGTGATGATTAAGGAAAATCATTTGAACGCCGTCCGGCTTTCCCAATATCCGAACGACCCGGCAACCTATGAATTTGCCGCGGAACTCGGGCTCTACCTGATGGACGAGGCGGACCTCGAAACGCACGGCGCCTATATTCTGAACGGCGATCAGGGATATTTGTCCAAATCCCCCGACTGGTTTCCTGCCTATCGGGACAGAATCGTCCGCATGCTGGAAAGAGACAAAAACGAGGTGGCCGTCTTTATCTGGTCGGCCGGCAACGAAGCCGGTACCGGCGAAAACCTCGACCGGTGCATCGACCTGATAAGAGAATTTGACCCGACGCGGGAGTGTATCATCACGCAGGACACAGGCGTATACACGCATTTCCGCAAGATTGCCTATTATCCCATGGCACGAACGGAAGATTACCCGGACGAGGGGTATCCCGTATTGGCCATTGAATATGCCCACGCCATGGGCAACGGCCCCGGCGGATTGCAGGACTATTGGGATTACAATTACACGCACGAAAAAATGCTCGGCGGCTTCGCCTGGGAATTCCGTTCCCACGGCTTCGGCGCGCGGGACGCGCAGGGGCGCGTCTACATGAAATACGGCGGGGACTTCGACGACGTCTACCACTGGTGCAACTTCAGCCTGGACGGGTACTGTCTGTCCGACGGACGGCCGAAACCGTCGTGGTACGAACTCGGCGCGGTATCCTACGCGGCCTATACCACCTTTAACGGCAAACGTCTGACGATAAAAAACACCAACGATTTTCTTGACCTGTCCTATACGGATGTCCGGTACGAAATCACCTGTGACGGCGTTGTCAAAAAAAGCATTCCCGTATCCCTGCCCCGGATTCTGCCGCACGAAACGTATGCGTTTTCCCCCGACCTTACGGTAAAAGACGCCGTGGCCGGCGCCCGATATTCTCTTGACGTTCTGTACTTTGAAAAAGGAAAGCAGGTGCACAGAAAGCAGTTTCCCCTCGGGGTGCGGCTTCCGTCTTTGCACTATGTCCCACCGCGAAAAAAGGCAAACATCGAAACGAAAGACGGCATAACGGAAGTCATCTATCCTAATTATTCCTTCGGATTTTCGGAAGGAATGCTTTGTTTTGTAAAGAAAGATGGGCAAAAGTTGTTTGATTTCCCCATGCGACTGAATTTTCACAGAGCATATACGGACAACGACGGAATTGTCGGTCTTTTCCCGAGGCATATCGAAGAATGGCAGAAAGCCCTTCTCCGCGACTACCGTTTCTGCCTGTTTGACGCAGAAATGTGCGAGGGGAATGACCGGGTCACCCTGACCGTCGACGGGTGCTGTACCGCCGACTCGCTGTATGCCGGGTTCTTCACTAAACTGATATACGAAATGTTCGCCGATGGCACCGTGCTCGTGACTGTAAAGGGAAAACCGTACGGCGCGCTTCCCGACGTATTGCCGAGAATCGGTGTTGTGTTTACGGTACCGAAGGAATATGACATGGTCAGATGGCTCGGCCGGGGGCCGTATGAGAACTACGCGGATTCCGTCGCGAACGCGCCGGTGGGTCTGTACGAAAAGTCGGTCGGCGAGATGAACACGGACTACGATTATCCGCAGGAAACGGGAAATCACGAACAGACGTATGCGCTGACGCTTGGCACTGCGGAAGGCAAAAGCGGATTTTCCGTCATCGGCGCCGATACGTTTGCGTTTTCGTATCACGATAGGTCGCCGGACAATCTGACCGACGCAAGGCACAAAAACGAAATTCAAAAAAGCGACGAAAACTATCTTTACGTCGATTACAGAATGCGGGGGCTCGGCAGCCACTCCTGCGGTCCCGACCCGGAAGAAGCATACGAACTGCACCCGCATGCTTTTACCTTTACCTTTGCCGTCAGGGCGTGCGGTTTCGACGCGGCGGTCGCCGCCTCCCGCCTCGATTACGGTCGGAAAACCGAAGTGCTTTCCGGTGCGTACCGATATGAAAAACCGCAAAAGGTGACGCAGGTGGCGGACTGCGACCTGTAAAGACATGTCCCGCCGGAAAGGCATATATAAAGGGAGGAAACACCTATGTTTGAGCGCATCACGCCGGAAATGAGTCTGAAACCGTTTCGGCAAACCGACGAGGCATATGTGCGCGCGGTATGCGCACGGATGTTCGATGAGTGGCGGCCGCTGCTCAGAAACCGGAAAACCGTCGCCGTTATGCTCTGGGTGGGAGACGGAAGCGAAATGCTGGATTACAGATGCGACCTGCAGGATACGTTTGAGTGGTGCCGCTTTGTGGGAACCGCCAATCTTCCGTACCCGAAGGAGGGCGAACCGGCGGAAATTTCCCTGCACGAAAGAAAGCGGGACTACACCGCGCACGCGCCGGTGATGACCTACGCCGTTCTGAAAAGAATTGTCTCCTGTCTGAAAGAAGAAGGAAAAAAGGCGTTTCCGGGGGCGGATATACAGATCGGCGAAACGTTTGACATCGGCCCCGAATTTGCCGTTTCGGATTTCAAGTACAACCGCCATCCCGAAATATGTTCCGGTGCCAGAATCGGCAACCGGTACGGCTTCGTCGATGCCACGGCCCTGCTGCGCGCGGACAGTCGCCGCTATGCCGCGTACCCGGACGGCATTCCCGAGAGCACGCCGTTCGGCACGTTTCTCGGAAAACAGGCGGAGATATTTCTCCGCGATATGGGCTTCGATTACCTGTGGCTCTCCAACGGGCTGGGATTCAGCGACAACCCGTGGAACAAGGTCGGGAAAATCTTTGACGGCGAAACATATTATCCCGAAAAACTCGCCGCGACGAAAGCGAGAGTATGTGACTTCTGGAAACTGTTCCGCCATGCATGCACGTTTCCGCTGGAAACGAGAGGAACGAACCATTCCGTCGGCATCGACTACGCGACCGACGGCGTGCCTCTGTACGACATCTACAACGCGGATTTGGACATCACCGCCCCGCCGAACTCGCCGTGGGCGGCCATCAACGACAATTACGGTCTGGAAATGATGGGACACATGACGCGCGTCTGTGCTCTCCCGAACGGAAGATTTCCCTTCCGGTATTATATTCACGACCCGTGGTGGGTCAATTCTCCGTGGTACGACCGGTACGACGGCGCCCCCTGTGACATTTATCTGCCCATGGCCATCTCCCGTATCAATGCCGAGGGAAAGACGGAAACGGCCAATTCGCTCAACATCCTGTCCGTGGACAACTCATACGGCGACATGCCCGAAGCGTGCGTCAACGAACCGTTGCCGCACCTTCTGAAAGCGGAAAAGGACGCGGCGGACGCGCCGGCGCCCCTTGTCTGGGTGTATCCGATGCGGGAATACACGACGTCCTGCGACAAAGACCTGCTGAAAGAAATGAACATCGGAGACAATTTCATCTGCGACGCCATCAACGACGGCCTGCCGCTCTGCTCGGTCGTATCCACCGGCAATTTTCTGCGACATACCGAAGAAATTTACAAAAAGAGCATACTGATTTCGCCCGTTCCCGAAAGCAAAGCGGTAAAAGAGCAACTGCAGCGGTTTGCAAAAGCAGGCATCGGCGTGATTATCTACGGAACAAAAGAAAAACTCGCCACCTTGCCCCGCCGTCCGGAATTTGTTCTTGTCGACGCGGAATCGGACGCGGGTCTTTTGCGGGAGAGTCTTTGCCGTTTCGACTACCGCATCTCGTTCACGAAGAAGACAAAAGATGTCAAGCCGCCGACCATGGCGGTTTCCCGTCATGACCGTGCGCTTTTCTTCTCGGTTTATAACGCCGATACG
>CAKRWK010000101.1 GCA_934417455.1 uncultured Eubacteriales bacterium | reverse complement strand
TACAGATACGGATCCTCCGGCGACCAGAGACGGACGGCGGCGACGTCTCCTTCCGCCACGCCGTCTTTCATGGTAACCGCCTGTTGTCCGACCGGCGTTTGTACATACACCGTACCGTCGTCCGCGCCCTCCGTCAGAAGGCGGATATGCGCTCCGTCCGTCTGAATGCGCACGTTACGGATATACCCGTCGGGCACGCTTTCCAGCCACACGGTCTGCCAGATGCCTGACACGTGCGTGTACCACATGCCTCCCCTGTTTCGTCTCTGCTTTCCGTAGGGAAACACACCGTCCGACAGACGGTCGCGTACCCGCACGACGACGGTGTTTTCTTCGGAAAGCGCCCCCGTGATGTCAAAGGAAAACGGCGTGTATCCGCCCGCGTGCGAGCCGAAATATATGCCGTTCAGCCATACGTCCGTTTCTGTATCGACGGCGCCGAAATGGAGAAGAACACGGTCGCGGAGAAATCCGTCGGGAAGGGAAAAGGTACGGCGGTAAAAGAGGTAATTTTCCTCCGGGAATATTTCGTGTATGCCGGATAGAAGCGATTCCGGTGCAAAAGGCACGCGGATATGCCGGTCAAACACCGTCGGCACGTCCGCCACTGGGGAGACGGTAAAGTCCCATTCGCCGTTGAGATTCAGAAAAGAGTCCCGGCGGAGCGTCGGTCGCGGATATTCGGGCCACGGCGTGCCGGTCAGTTCCGTGCCCTCTTTTGTCCACAGGTCGCAGTACATGTTTTTCTCCTTTTTTCTATATTTTACCCCATGGCGGGGGAAAAGTCAATACGACGGACGAAATGTACGGGACGGGTTGACAATTGCGCCCGTCTCCTGTATAATATAGGGAAGTATTACATTCTGAAAGGAACGGCCATGAAAACAGACTGTACGACAACCGAAAATATTCCCGACAGCGCTCTTTCGGAAAGCCTGTCCGCGACAGAGGCCGCAAAACGGAAAGCCGAGGGGCATGCCAACGTCACCAAAGAGAAAAACGGGAAAGGTTATCCCGAAATTATTTTCGGAAATCTTTTCACATTCTTCAACCTCGTCTGGGCGGCGATTGCCGTTCTGATGATTGTCCTGAAAAGTTATCAGAATCTGAATTTCCTGTTTGTCATTGTCCCGAACGTCCTGATTGCCATCATTCAGGAGTGCCGCGCCAAACGTACCGTCGAAAAACTTTCCGTGACGACCGACCCGCATGCCGACGTCGTGCGTGACGGGGCGCTTGTCCGTATCGTAGAGCGGGAGATTGTGCTTGGCGACGTCATGCGTATCGAGATGGGACAGCAGATTCTGTCGGATGCCGTGGTGCTTTCGGGAGTGGCGGAGGCCAACGAAAGCATGCTGACGGGAGAATCGAACGCCATCCGCAAAGGGGAGGGGGACCGCCTTCTGGCCGGTAGTTTCCTTGTCAGCGGCCGTGTGTTCGCCAAGGTCACCCACGTCGGAAAAGACAATTATGTACATAAAATCGAAAAGGCCGCGAAAAGTTTCAAAACGCCGGCTTCCGATCTGTTCCGCGACCTCAACAAACTGCTGAAATACATTGCGATTTTCATGGTGCCCATGGCGGCGGCCATGTTCGTTTCCAACTATTTCGCCTCCGGCCGTTCCCTCGAAACCGCCATCTTAAAGACCTGCGGTTCCGTTATCGGGATGATTCCCGCCGGCATTTATCTCCTTGTCACCGTTACGCTGACGCTCAGCGTTATGACACTGGCGCAGAAGCGGACGCTCGTACAGGACATGTATTCCATCGAAATGCTGGCGCGTGCCGATGTTGTCTGTCTTGACAAAACGGGCACCATTACCGACGGCACTATGTGCGTCAGCGACCTTTTGCCGCTTGCCGACGTCGGGGAGGACAGCCTTTGTGCCATTATCCGTGCGGTGGAAGGCACCGAGGAAAGCGTCAATCCGACATCGCGCGCGCTGATTGAACGGTTCGGCGCCGACCGGAGCGTCACCGTTCTCGAAAAAGTTCCGTTTTCGTCGGAACGCAAGTATTCCGCCGTCACGTTGGAGACGCTCGGCACCTATGCCGTCGGCGCACCGCATTTTGTCCCCTGTCCGATAGACGAGGAAACGGAAGGGAAAATCGCCGCATATGCCGCCGAGGGAAAACGCGTACTTGTCCTTGCGCAACTTCCCGCGCCGGACGTGCAGGGACGGGCCCTCGCACTGATTGCCGTCACCGACCGTATCCGTCCGAACGCGAAAGAAACCATTGAAAAATTCCAATCGCAGGATGTCACCGTCAAAATCATTTCCGGTGACCACGCGGCCACTGTGTCCGCCATTGCCGCGCGCGTCGGTGTGAAACACGCGGACAGATACCTTTCCTGCGAAAATGTGTCCGACGAAGAACTGGCGGCCGCCGTAGACAATTACGCCGTGTTCGGCCGCGTCACGCCCGAGCAGAAGGTTCTTCTCGTCAAGGAACTGAAAAAGCGCGGACATACTGTTGCCATGACGGGCGACGGCGTTAACGACACACTGGCACTGAAAGAGAGCAACTGCGCCATTGCTATGGCGGAGGGCAGCGAGATGGCACGCAAAATCTCCCAGATTGTTTTGCTCGATTCCGATTTCGGTACTCTGCCGGACGTTGTCCGCGAAGGCCGCCGCTGTATCAACAACGTGCGTCAGTCGGCAACGCTCTTCCTCATGAAGACCGTCATGACCATTCTTCTCTCCGTCTATGCGGTCTGCACCGTTACGGTATACCCCTTCTCTCCGAACCATACCATGCTTCTCGAACTCTTTATCATCGGTATTGCCGCCGTTCTTCTGGCGCTGGAACCGAACAACAAGCGCATCGAAGGGTCGTTTATCCGTTCGGTGCTGATAAAGAGTGCACCATATGCCGTTGCCATGTTCCTGCCCGTGCTCACCCTTCTTCTTCTGCATTCGGGCGGTGTGATTGCCGACCGCGGCGTGCGGGATGCACTGGCCACCGTTGCCATGACGTCGGCCGGTTTCATGAACCTTGTCATTCTCTGCCGCCCCTACACGAAGTGGCGCGCCGCCGTTGTTGTCTTTACCGGCGTTGCTACGCTGCTGACTGTGTTTATCACCATTTTCCTTGTCAACGACATGGTGGGGCTTCGCGTGCTCGGCGACCACATATGGCTCACTTTACTTGTCATTTTCGGCAGTATGCTCTTCTCGGTGCTGATAGCACTGTTCATGCGCTTCGTTGTCGCCCGTTTGTGGAAGAGAAGAAAGAAAAAAGTTTAATAACCAAAAAGGAAGGATGCTGTGGCGTCCTTCCCTTTTGATTATGCGCGGAAAAGTCCGAGTGCCGTCAGTATTCCCGAGAGGGCAAAGGCCGACAGAACGGCCGTAACGGCGGTGGGAGAAAATCCGCGGTCGAGAAGGCGGTGATGCAGATGTCCCCTGTCGGCCGAAAGCGGGTTTTTTCCGTGACGGAGCCGGCGGAAAACGGAAAAACAGAAATCCGCGAGCGGCACGGCGTAGAAAAGAAGCGAGAAGAGGGAAAAACCGTCTTTCGGGAGAGAAAGCAATGACAGCCCCGCCGCAAGGCCGAGAAACTGGGAGCCGCCGTCTCCCATGAAAAGAAGGGCGGGGGCGCGGTTGTAGGGGAGAAAGCCGAGCAGGACCGCCGACAGAAGCAGCAAAACGGCGACAAGGTCACCCGTCCCCCACAGAGAACCCGCATAAGCCACGGCAAGGAACGTCAGAAGGTGCAGTGTGCCGCACAGTCCGTCCGTTCCGTCAGAAAAATTCGCGGCATTGATGGTTACCGTGAGAAACAGGACGGACAGGAGAAAGACTGCCCATGGCGGCAGATGCCATATCGCAGGGCCGACGGACAGCGTGTCCGGCACGCCGCATATCCATACGGCGCTGACGGCGGCCGTCGCCTGAAAGAACAGTTTCGGCAGAGGGGAAAGCCTCAGCGCATCGTCCGCCGCGCCGCAGGCGACAAGCAGGCCGCCACCCGAGAGCAACGCGGAAACGAGCGGGGAGGCAATTCCGGGGGTGAATGCCGCAAAGATGGCGAACACAAGGTAAAAACCGAGACCGCCGAGTCTTGCCGTCGGCGCGGCATGCCGCTTTCTTCTTCCGTCCGGTAAATCCACGGCACCCACGACAAAGGAAAATTTCATAAAAAGAGGCTCGAGACACAGCGTAACCCCCAAAGCAAACAGGCACGGCAAAAGAATCATATAACCTCCGCAAAAAATCCGTGAGAACTCATAACCGGCCGAACCGACTATGTAAAATTCTTACGGATTTTTTTGCGAAATATGTAAAATGCTACGTTCAGTTGACAAAACCGAGTTTTCTGAACACTTTCGACATGGTTTTCTGCGCATAGTAGGCGGCGCAGGCGGCGCCTTCTTTCATCACGGATTCCAGATACGCCTTGTCCGCCATCAGCCGATTGTATTCTTCTCTCACGGGGGCGAGAGCCTCGGCGCACGCCTCACCGACGGCCGCTTTGAAGTCGCCGTAGCCGCGGCCGTCAAACTCACGTTCGATTTCTTCGTTTGTCTTGCCCGTAAAGGCGTGATAGATGTTCATCAGGTTGTTGATACCGTCTTTGCCTTCGGCATAGCGGACAGATGTGTCCGAATCGGTCACGGCGCGGCGGAATTTGCGGATGATGTCGTCCTTGCTGTCAAGGATGTAGACAACGGCATTCTGATTTTCGTCGGATTTGGACATTTTGGCCGTCGGGTCGGCAAGGGACATGATTTTCATGGTGTCCGTCGGGATATAGCCTTCCGGAATCGTGAAGGTATCGCCGTAAATCTGATTGAACCGCATGGCCACGTCGCGTGTCAGTTCAATGTGCTGTTTCTGGTCGATGCCGACGGGCACGATGTCCGTCTGATAAAGCAGAATGTCCGCCGCCATCAGGGAAGGGTAGGTAAAGAGGCCGGCGTTGATGTTTTCCGCGTGTTTCGCGCTTTTGTCCTTGAACTGGGTCATGCGGGAGAGTTCCCCGAACATGGTATAGCAGTCGAGAATCCAACCGAGCTCGGCATGCGCGGGTACCAGGGACTGCACGAACAGCGTGTTTTTCTTCGGGTCGAGACCGCAGGCAATGTAGAGTGCCAGTGTTTCATAGGTACGGCGGCGCAGGTCGGCCGGCACCTGACGGACGGTGATGGCG
>CAKRWK010000100.1 GCA_934417455.1 uncultured Eubacteriales bacterium | reverse complement strand
CTGTTATACGGTCTTTCATAGCAAGCACCTGTTTTTGAGCATAGAAAAAGCCGAGCATTATTCGCCCGGCTGATTCTTCTTTTTGCCGTCTAAATCGACTTTTATGCCGAAATATTCGTTAGAAAAGAATAATACGAACTCCAACGCATGTCGGGGTTCGTATTTCTTGCTTTTGGCGGAGAGAGAGGGATTCGAACCCTCGGTGCATTTGACTGCACACCTGATTTCGAGTCAGGGCCGTTATAACCACTTCGATATCTCTCCGTGCGGACGGCGCGTATCGCGCCGTTGCCTGTGTATTATAGCATATTCATCCGACAATTGCAAGAGATTTTCGCAAAAAACTTTTGCAAAGTGAAAAAACGGAAAAAGACGGGCGAAAAAAGCGCAAAATGAAAAAACATGTCAAAAAATTCAGAAAAGCTCTTCCCTTTCTGCTTTTTTTATGTTATACTGTACGTTGGCCTAAGATGGAATAAAAAAGAATGATACACACAGAGGGGACGTTTTTATCACCGATGAGCGGGACAAAACGGCACTCCTGCGTGAGATGGGAATTGTATATGGATAGTGTTATCGCATTACTGAGCGGCGTCGCGCTGTTTCTTTTCGGCATGACGCTGATGGGCAACGGTCTGAAAAGCGTTGCCGGAAGCAAACTGGAACTGGTTCTGTACCGACTGTCGAGCACGCCGCTACGCGGCGTACTTCTCGGCACGGGAGTGACGGCGGTCATACAGTCATCGTCGGCGACGTCGATTATGGTGGTCGGTTTTGTCAACTCCGGCATGATGAAGGTGCGGCAGGCCATCGGCGTTGTGCTCGGCGCCATTCTCGGCACGAGCATTACGGGGTGGATTATCTGTCTTTCGGACATCGGCACGGGAACGACGGCCGGCTGGATAAAACTCCTGTCGACCGCCACGCTGACCGGTATTGTCTCGGTTGTGGGCGTCATTCTGACGATGTTCTGCAAGTCGAGAACAAAAAAACACGTCGGCGAAATTCTGATGGGCTTTGCCATTCTGATGACGGGCATGACGGCGATGTCCACCGCCGTGGCGCCGCTACGCGAAAATCCAACGTTCCTACATATGCTGACGACCTTCTCCCACCCGCTGATCGGTATTCTGGTCGGCATGCTGATTACCTGCGTTCTGCAGAGTTCCTCCGCCACGGTCGGTATTTTGCAGGCGTTGTCCCTGACGGGCGTTATCAGTTTTGAAGTTGCTTTTCCCATCATCATGGGCATTGCCATCGGCGCGGCCGTGCCGGTGCTTCTTTCTGCCCTCGGCGCCGGCGTCAACGGTCGGCGCACCGCCTTTGTTTACCTGCTGATTGACGTTATCGGTGTTGTCGTTTGGGCGACGCTGTTCTATATCGCCAATGCCGTTTTTCGTTTTCCGTTTATGGAAGCCACAGTCGGCATGGTGGACATTGCCCTTATCAACACGGTATTCCGCCTTCTCACCGTCCTTCTTCTGGCACCCATGACGGGACTGCTCGAAAAGGCCGTGACATGGATTTTCAAGGACGACCCCGAGGACCTCGCGGAAACGGCCGAAATGGACAAACTGGAAGAACGCTTCCTCGCCCACCCCACGCTGGCGCTCGAACAGAGCCGCGCGGCCGTTTGCTCCATGGCGCAGAAAAGCCGTAAAAATTTAGCCCGCGCATTGGCACTCATGCACTGCTATACGGAGGACGCCTATCAGAAAATCCAGGTCAAAGAGGACGTCATCGACCGCTATGAGGACAAACTCGGCACCTATCTTGTCAAACTGACGGGAACCGACCTGTCTCATGACCAAAGCCGCGAAATTTCCAAATTTCTGCACACCATCAGTGATATTGAGCGTATCGGTGACCACGCCGTCAACCTCTCCGAGGTGGCGCGCGAAATTCACGAAAAGAAACTGGAATTTTCAAAGTCGGCCAACGATGAACTCAACACGCTTGTGTCCGCGGTGGCGGAAATCGTGGTGCTGACAACGGATGCGTTCACAACCAACAATCTGGAACTCGCGCACCGCGTGGAACCGCTGGAAGAAGTCATTGACGACCTTTGCGACGAAATCAAAATCGAGCATGTCAAACGCATTCAGTCCGGCGACTGCACGCTGAACCACGGCTTTGTTTTCAACGACCTGCTGACCAATTATGAACGTATCGCAGACCACTGTTCCAATATCGCCGTTGCTATGATTGAACTTGCCATGGACCAGTTCGACACGCACGAATATCTGCACAACATCAAGTCCTCGCACGAAGAAGAATTCAACCGCTATTTCGCCGAATACGAAAAGCGGTCTCACCTTGAAAATACGGAAAATTGACGCAATTTGCAAAGAAATATATACAAAATCCCCGCGAAGAATCCGGATTCTTCGCGGGGGTTGTTTTCGGCAATCTTTTATCAATTCAAAGAAATGGACTTTGTGGCCGTCGGAATATCGCCGACGCCGTTCAGAATAATGCGCGGGCGGTAAGGGAATTTTTTGACATCGGCCGGGGACGTCACGCCGGAAAGCACAAGTACCGTATCGAGGCCGGACTCAATGCCCGCCACCATATCGGTATCCATGCGGTCGCCTATCATGACGGCGTCGGCCGAGTGGACGTTCAGCATGCGAAGGCCGGTACGCATCATGAGGGGGTTGGGCTTGCCGACGAAATAGGCGGCCTGCCCCGGCGCCATGTCATCCGGGGAAATCATGGCGCGGCAGGCCGGAATAATGCCGTCCTCCGAGGGGCCGGTCAGGTCGCTGTTGGTGCCGATGAGTTTCGCGCCTTTCATGACAAGGCGGACGGCTTTCAGAATATTTTCGTAATTGTAAGTATTCCCTTCTCCGATGATAACGTAATCGGGGTCCACGTCATTCATGGTAATGCCCGCGTCATGCAGCGCCATAATCAAGCCGGCGCCGCCGATGACATACGCACTGCACCCGGGCGCCTGACTGCTGATGAATTTGGCGGTGGCGAGGGCACTCGTGTAAAAGTGGCTCTCGTCCACTTCCAGTCCCATGCGGTAAAGTTTTTGCTGCAGTTCCTTCGGCGAACGCTCGGAGGAATTGGTGAGAAACAGGAAATTCTTTTTCTCTTTGTAAAGCCATCCGACAAATTCCTTTACGCCGGGGAGCAGACGGTTGCCGTGGTAAATCACGCCGTCCATATCACAGATAAATCCCTGCTTGCTGCGCAGTGTGTCCATATGTTATCCTTCTTTCGTTTAGTCAGTGTTCAAGGAGATGCGCTTTGACATATTCGGCACTCATGCGCACCGAATCCATCGGGTCGCCGGTGGAATACCGCTCGTCCTCCACGATGAAATGGCGGCATCCTGCAGCCTCGGCGGCGCGGATGATGCCGGGAAAATTCATATTGCCCTTCCCCACCTCGATATAGTACGGTGCGTAATACGTCGTTCCGTCGGGGTGCGAAAACGCGTGGTGCGCTTCAAAATCTTTCAGATGAAAGACGGAGAGACGACCGTGCAGCCGTTCTATCAGGTCGCGCACATCCATGCCCGCCACCTGCGCCCAGTATCCGTCCAGATTGAAGGCCGTGCATTCCGGGTCAAGTTCTTCCATGAGATAATCAAACTTTGTTTTGCCCTCATAGGAACGAAACTGCCCCGAAAACTCTTCGTCATGGTTATGGTATGTCAGAATAAAGCCTTCTTTATGATAAATGGCGGCAAGACGGTTGAAATCGGCAATGAAGGCGCGCAAAGACTCCATATCCGGCGTTGCCATACCGCCGATACCGATGTCGCAGGTACCAAGGATGCGGTGGTAACGCATGGTGCCAGCAATATCGTTTTTGATTCTGTCCCAATTATAATGCGTGCCGATGATACGCAGACCGGCCTTGTCCGCATAGCGGCGGAAATTTTCCGGCGAAATAAAATCGTAGGTGCCGGCCGTCTGTACCGTACTGTACCCGAAAGAGGCGATTTTCCGGAAGGACTTTTCCGTGTCCTCTTCCGTTTTGAAAAAGTCGTGCACCGACCAGAGTTGCAGTCCGAATTCTTTCATGAGTTCTCCGTTTTTGCTTTTATTTTACCACGTGCGGCGCGTGTTGTCAATCGGTTGCGCCCTGTTTTACAAATTTTTTCCTTCTCCCCCGGGAGGGAAAACGTCCGCGGTTATACAAATCGCCCGTCTGCCGGACAGTCCGGCAGACGGGCGATTTTGTCGTTTGACGTTATAAGAGTCAGCCCTTCATGGCTTCTTCGACGGCAACGGCAACGGCAACGGTCGCACCGACCATCGGGTTGTTGCCCATCCCAATCAGGCCCATCATTTCCACGTGCGCGGGCACGGAGGACGAACCGGCAAACTGCGCGTCGGAGTGCATACGACCCATGGTGTCGGTCATGCCGTAACTGGAAGGACCGGCGGCCATGTTGTCCGGATGCAGAGTACGACCCGTACCGCCGCCCGAGGCAACGGAGAAATACTTCACGCCGTTTTCCACGCACCATTTCTTGTAGGTGCCGGCAACGGGGTGCTGGAATCTCGTCGGGTTGGTGGAGTTACCGGTGATGGAAACGCCGACCTTTTCGAGTTTCATGATGGCCACGCCTTCGGGCACGTTATCCGCGCCGTAGCACTTGACAGCGGCACGGGGGCCGTTCGAGTAGGCAATCTCACGAACCACCTTCACCGTCTCGGTGTAGGGGTCAAACTCGGTCTGCACATAGGTGAAGCCGTTGATACGGGAAATAATCATGGCGGCGTCCTTGCCGAGACCGTTCAGAATCACGCGCAGGGGCGTGTTTCTGACCTTGTTGGCGTTAAGGGCGATTTTGATGGCGCCTTCGGCGGCGGCAAAGGACTCGTGTCCGGCAAGGAAGCAGAAGCATTCCGTTTCGTCGGAAAGAAGCATTTTGCCGAGGTTACCGTGGCCGAGACCGACCTTGCGGTTTTCCGCGACGGAACCGGGAATGCAGAAAGACTGCCGGCCGATACCGATGGCGGCCGCGGCGTCTGCGGCTTTCTTGCAACCCATTTTGATGGCGATGGCGGCACCGACGGTGTACGCCCAGATAGCGTTTTCAAAGCAGATGGGCTGCGTGCCTCTGACAATCTTGTCACAGTCGATACCCTTGTCCGCCGTGATTTTCGCGCATTCTTCGATAGAGGAAATGCCGTAGTCTTTCAGGACGGAGAGAATTTTCTCTTCGCGTCTCTCGTAG
>CAKRWK010000099.1 GCA_934417455.1 uncultured Eubacteriales bacterium | reverse complement strand
GGACGGGCGCGTGATAGTACGACTGACTGTCAAGATACCCGTAGAGCAGGGCGGCCTTCTCTTCGTTTCTTCGTTTCATTTCGTCGAGTCCCCCGACGGACAATAACCATTCGTACACCAGTCCCGCCATATAGATGGTGTAGCACGGGGGTGTGTTGTACATGGAACCGGCCTCTGCCATGGTTTTCCATTCAAGCATGGTCGGCATTTTTTCTTCGGCGTAAGAGAGCAGGTCGTCGCGCACGATGACAAGCGTCATCCCTGCCGGTGCCATGTTTTTTTGTGCCCCGGCGTAAATCACGCCGAATTTCGATACGTCGACAGGTTCGGAGAGAATGCAAGAGGACATGTCGGCCACGAGAGGAATGTCGCCCGTTTGCGGAATGTAAGGGAATTTCGTGCCGTATATGGTATTATTGAAACAAATGTGCAGGTATGCGGCGTCGGTGCGGATGTCTTCCTTTGTCACCGACGGAATATAGGAAAAATTGTCCTCTTTGGTTGTGGCGACGAGGCGCGCGTCATATCCGAGTTTCAGAGCCTCTTTATACGCCTTGCCGGAAAACTGACCGGTGACAATGTAGTCCGCTTTGCCCGTGCGGCGCATCAGGTTCAGCGGCACGGCGGCAAACTGCGTGGACGCGCCGCCCTGCAGAAAGAGCACTTTATAATTGTCCGGAATGTGCATGAGCGCGCGCAGGTCGCGCTCGGCCTTTTCAATGATGGCTTCGTACGCAGGTGAGCGGTGACTCATCTCCATAACGGACATACCGGACGTATCGTATGACACGAGTTCCGATGCCGCCTTTTCGAGGACGGGCAGAGGAAGCATGGACGGGCCGGCGGAAAAATTGTAGATACGGTTCATAACTGAAAGAACCTCCTTTATGAAGATAACACGAACATTATATCGCAAGTTCTTGCAAAAATCAAGTACTTTTACAAACAAAACCGTTTTTTTTGCATTTTTTGATGAATAAAATTTCAAGGAAAATCTATTGCTTTTTCTTTTTTCATCATGTATAATATAATGTACGAAAGAAAAAAAGGGGGGGACAGCCGTGAAGTTCGGTATGCCGACACTCATTGAATACCGCGACATCGGGGAACATGTGTCCGCCGCACATGCGCGCGGGTTGGATTTTATCGAAATCAATCTGAGTTTTCCGAAATACCACAGTCATACGCTCCCTGCCGATGCGTTGAACGGTTACCGTGCGCAGGATGGCGTATTTTTCACTTTTCATGTCGACGAGCAACTGAATCCGTTCGATTTTGACGAGCGCGTATCGGCGGCATATTTCCGCGTCATGCGGGATGACATACGGCTGGCACTTGCCGTGCGCGCACCCGTCATCAATATGCATTTGCAAACGGGAGTGTACGTCACGCTGACAGGCGGAAAAGTATACCTGACGGATGTCTACCGTGACGAATATCTTTCTCGCGTGCGGGCGTTCATCGCCATGTGCGAGGAAGAAATCGGCGCGGCGCCGCTCCGTATCTGTATAGAAAATACGGACAACTGCCCGTTCACCGCCGCGGAACGTGCTGCGATAGAACTGTTTATGGCGAGTCCCGTGTTTGCTCTGACCATGGATACGGGACATGAGTGCTGTCTCGGCCGGCAGAATATGGACATATACCGAACTTATGCTGAACGGCGCATACATATGCACCTGCATGACAGTGACGGTCGCCGCGCGCATCTGGCGCTCGGCGACGGCATTCTGCCCGTCGGCGAACTCCTGCGGGAACCGCCACCGCCGCCCGAAACCTGCCTTATCGAGGTGAAAACGGTCGAAGGACTCGACCGGAGTATTGCGTATCTGAAACAAAACAATTTATGGAAAGAGGCCGAAATATGACGGGAAAAGAACGTTTCATCGAAATTTATACATCCAAAATCAAAAGGGAAGGTGCCGACAAACTGCTTGAGTTTCTCGAGTCTCCGGCCTCCGATTTTTTTGTCGCCCCGGCCAGTGCCCGTTTTCATTCTTCTTATGAAGGCGGTCTTGTCGACCATTCGCTGAACGTGTACGACTGTCTTGTCGGCTATCTCGAAAGCCGGCATGCGAAGGAAGACCTCGGCATGCAGTACAGCGAAGAGTCCGTGGCGATCGTCTCTCTCTTACACGACCTTTGCAAAATGAATGTTTATAAAAAAGGCTTTCGCACCGTCAAAGACGAAAAGGGTGTGTGGCAAAGGGTGGACACATTTGAATACGACGACCCCATGCCGTACGGTCACGGAGAAAAGAGCGTCTATATGATTTCTCCGTTTATCCGTCTGACAAGAGAGGAGGCTTTTGCCATCCGCTATCATATGGGGTATTCTTCAACGGAGGACGAGCGGAATGTTTCCGCCGCATTCGAAATGTTTCCCCTGGCCTTCGCACTTTCCGTCGCGGACAGCGAAGCCACCTACTATCTGGACGACAAAAACAATAAAAACGGCAAAAAATAAAGATAATCTGTCGATAACGGTCGACTTTTGAGGAGAAAACAAAGAAAATGAAGCATGAACGCATATTTCTCGACAACACAGACGAAAGAGTGTATATCGACACCTATATCGTCGACGAACATAAGGCAAAAAAAGCGGCGGTGCTTGTCATTCCCGGGGGCGGGTATGAAAATGTCTGTTCGGACAGGGAAGGAGAGCCGGTCGCTCTGGCGTTTCTCGCACGGGGGCTCAACGCCTTCGTTCTGCATTACCGCGTCGGCCGCATGGGGGACGTGTATCCGAAGCAACTGACGGATGCCGCCCGCGCCATGGTCTGTATCCGTTCCCGGGCGGAAGAATTTCATATTGACCCGCATAAGGTATATGCCGTCGGTTTCTCGGCAGGCGGACACCTTGCCGGTTGTCTTTCCGTCATGTTTGACACGCCCGATGTCACAGTACCTCTCGGCGTTTCTTGGGCGGACATCCGCCCCGATGCCGTCGCGCTCTGCTATCCCGTCATCACCGCCATGGCACCGACGCACGTCTGGTCATTCAATAAACTCTGCGGCGTTTCCGATTTTTCCGAAATTCCGGAAGAAACGCGGAAAAAGTTCTCTCTTGAACATCGTGTAACGGCCAATACGTCGCCGACGTACATATGGCATACCGTGACGGACACATGCGTGCCCCCCATCGGGTCTCTTCTTTATATGGAAGCCTTGGGAAAGGCCGGCGTGCCGTATATGGGCATGATGTATCCGCAGGGGCCACATGGCCTTGCGTTGGCCGACCGAACAACTTCGGACGGCGTCGCAACGCTTGAAAATCCGCTGGCCGCCGCATGGGTGGATAATTTTCTGTCTTTTCTCGGCACATTGTAATCTCTTTCTGCTGTTATATTAGGAGTTTTTATGTCATTTCGCACACTCAGCAAAAAATATATAGGCGACAAGGCCTTTTACCGTAAAGTTATGGCCATCGCCCTGCCCATCATGGCGCAGAGCGGTATCACGAATTTTGTCAGCTTGCTCGACAATATCATGGTCGGCCGCCTCGGCACGGAAGCCATGGCGGGTGTCTCCATCATCAACCAGTTTTTCTTTGTCTTCACGCTTCTGATGTTCGGAGCCGTTTCCGCCGCCGGCATATTTACGGCGCAGTTTTTCGGGGAAGGGAACGCCGAAGGCGTGCGGCATACCTTCCGTTTCAAAATCATTATCTGCGTGCTCGCCGCCGTCGTGTTCGGCGCTGTGTTTTACATTGCAAAAGAACCGCTGATTTCACTTTTTCTCCATGACGGCTCTGCAGACGGCGACCTTGCTCTGACCATGTCATATGCGAAGGATTACCTGTTTGTCACGCTGTTCGGATTTGTACCCTTTGCTCTCGCGCAGGTATATACTTCTACTATGAGGGAAACCGGTGAAACGGTGCTTCCCATGTTGGCAAGTCTGGCGGCCGTTGCCACCAATTTCGTTCTGAATTTTGTTCTGATTTTCGGCGTTGGGGACATCATTCCCGCCCTTGGCGTCGTCGGTGCCGCCATTGCCACGCTGGCATCCCGCTTTGTGGAACTGGCTGTCCTTGCCATATGGGGACATACGCACAGAGAGAAATGCCCTTATCTTGTCGGCGCGTATCGTACCCTGCGTGTGCCCGGTGCGCTTGCAAAGCAGATCGTCGTTCGCGGTCTGCCTCTGATGGTCAACGAATTTTTCTATTCGATGGCCGTTACGCTGCGCAACCAGAGTTATTCCACCCGCGGTCTTGACGTTGTTGCCGCGCAGAACATTTCAACCACAATTTACAGCGTGTTCAGCATCGTGTATCTTGCCATGGGCAGTGCCATCGCCATCATGATGGGGCATCTGCTCGGTGCCGGAAAAATCGAAGAGGCTAAGGATAAAGACAGAAAACTGATTGCTTTTTCCGTTTTTTGCGCGGTCGTCACGGGGACACTCGTCATCGCCGCGTCTCCCCTTATTCCGAAAATTTACAACGTCTCGGACGACGTCCGTTCGCTTGCCTCATTCATGATGATTGTTTGCGCGGTCATCATGCCGATTGACGCTTTTGCCAACGGGTCTTATTTTACTCTCCGTTCGGGTGGCCTTGTTGCCATCACCCTGCTTTCGGACTGCGTTTTTATGTGGACTGTGGTTGTTCCCGTTACATTTTTGACGTCACACTTCACCCCGCTTTCCATCTATGCGCTTTTCATCATAGGGCAGGGGTGTGACTTTCTGAAAGCCATGCTCGGATACATTCTTCTCAAGAAATGCAGATGGGCAAGACGACTGACCGGAGATGAAAAACTGACAGAAATTGAAAATGAATGTTTACCAAATGAGTGAGAAGGAGTCAAAAAATGAAAGCGTTTCTTACGGTTATAGGAAAAGATAAACCCGGCATTATTGCCGGTGTCAGCCGCATGTTGGCCGACAAAAACATCAATATAGAAGACATTTCGCAAACCGTCCTGCAAGGCAATTTTACCATGATTATGCTTGTCAATCTGGAGGGAAGCGGAGTTTCCCTGATGGCACTTTCGGATGACTGCGCCGACCTTGGTCGGGACATCGGTGTCACCATTCACCTGCAACAAAAAGATATTTTCGATGCCATGCACGAAATCTGACCGCAAGAGGTATACATATGCTGAATTCCCGCGATATTATGGAAACCGTCCACATGGTGGAAAAAGAGCATTTCGATATTCGTACCATCACCATGGGGCTCTCCCTTTTTTCCTGCATGCGTTCGACGGCCGACGAAACGGCTGCGGCCGTCTA
>CAKRWK010000098.1 GCA_934417455.1 uncultured Eubacteriales bacterium | reverse complement strand
TTAATCCGGTGGATTCGTTCGACAATCACGCAAAAATGACGGAATACGCCGAGATGATGCGGCAAAAAGTAACTGATAAGTTGAGTTATATTGCAATAGGTTGGGACCCCGGTCTGTTTTCGCTGGCCCGCCTGTACGGCGCGGCCGTCCTTCCCGTCGGGGAAACGGTCACTTTTTGGGGACGAGGCGTCAGTCAGGGGCATTCGGATGCCCTGCGCCGCGTGGCCGGCGTTATTGACGCCGTCGAGTTTACCGTTCCGAAGGAATCGGCCGTTGCCGCCGCTCGCGAGGGCGAAAATCCGCCCACGCAGCCGACCGACCTGCATCGGCGGGACTGCTACATCGCCGTGCGCGACGGGACGGATACGGCGGCCGTCACGCGCACCGTGCGAGATATGCCGAACTATTTTTCGGGATATGAAACGGACATCTGCTTTGTTTCCCCCGAGGAGGTGCGCGCCCGTCGCGGCCGCCTGCCGCACGGCGGCGAGGTTATCCGTCAGGGCACTGCTGCGGAAGACACGGTGACGCTGAATATGCGGATGCATACGGCCTCCAATCCCGCCTTTACCGGCTCCGTCATGACTGCCTATGCCCGTGCCCTTTATCGCATGAAGGTACGCGGACATATCGGATGTCTGACGCCGTTTGACATTGCCCCTGTTGACCTCCTGCCGCCAAAAAGGGAAGAGATTATATCCGAATACATGTAAAAAGCGCGCTGCTTGCAAATAAAAAGTTGCAAACAGCGCGCTTTTTGAAAAACAAACTTATTTCTTTCCGAACAGACGGGCAAAAAATCCGGGTTTTTCTTCGACGTCTTCCGTAGAAATATCGCCCACTTCATAACCCGTCGCTCCGATGACGGAACGCAGTTTCATGGGATTGAGAGGTGCTTCGGAGAGAATGACCGTTTCGCCTTTCGTATGGGAGGAGGTCACTTTCTTGACGGTGAAATTCTGCCGTATGCAGTCGTTGACATGCAATTCGCACATGCCGCACATCATGCCGTTTACGGTCAGTGTCGTACGTACCATATCCGTTTTCCTTTCGTTTTTTATATTACAATTTTTTATTCGGCGTCTTTCAGGGCTTCCACCATGTCGATATGGCGGTTCTTGCGTGCCACCATGAAACTGACAAGGAGCGACATGCCGAGCGTCAGAAGAAGCGTCAGGAGAAAACTCATTACGCGTACGGACAGGCGCATTTCATATTCGCCGGCCAAGGCTTTCAGCATATAACCGAGCAGCCAGATACCGACGGGAAGACCGAGAACGGTGCCGACGGCGCCAATCCACAGGTTCTGTCCGATGAGCAGGCGACCGATTTTTCTGTCGCGGAAGCCGAGAACTTTCAGTGTCGCCATTTCACGGTAGCGTTCCGTGTAACTCATGATACCGAGGTTATAGAGAACGACAATGCCGAGCAGAATGGCGCAACCGACGAGAATCAGAATCATAAGGTCCATAATGTCCGTAAAGACGTCGAAGGAGTCCACAATAGCTTGTTTGGCCTGTACGCTTCTGATGGTGGGGTCGGCCGGAATGTCGGCCTTGTCCGTATCCGTATAGACGGAATCGGGCGTGTAGGCAATGCCGGCGGCGTCGGCATATTCCGTCGTCATAACGACGCACTCCGTAATACTGCGGCAGATGCCGGCTACGCGGAGGCGATATTCCGTATCCGTGCCGTAGGGGCTGACGGTCAGCGTGTCACCGACCGACAGGGCGCAGCGCTCGGCCACGCGCTCACAGACATATACGCCGTCGCTGCCCAAGGTGACAAAACCGTCGTTGTCGGACGCGGGGAAGCGCACTTTTTCGTCCGGGACATGATATACGTCGAGCGATACGGCCGCGTCCTGCAGTTCGACCTGTACGGAAGCGCTGTAATTGTTCCCGTAGGTCTGCATGACGCGCACACGGTCTTCGTCCGTGACGCCTTCCGTGGCGAGGTATATGCGGGACGCATAATTGGTGGCGCAGGTGTAATAGGTATCGAGAAACGCACGCATGGTATCACGCATGCCGAAAGAGGCGAAAATCAGCAGCGTACAGCCGAATACACCGATAAAACTCATGGCCGTGCGGGACTTATGCCGCATGATGTCACGCATGTTCCAGCGCGTACCGAACGACAGGCGGTGAAACCACGCGGTTTTTTCGATGAGCAGAGGTTTCATGGCTTTCGGCGTGTAGGGACGGAGCGCGTCGGCCGCCGTGCCGCGGAGCATTTCTCTTGTCGAAAGGTAGCCGATGAACGTCAGAAGGACAATCAGCAGACCGAGGGACAGGAGGCAGAACCAGGGCATGGACAGTTTCCATGACGGCATATCAAGGTAGGTGCCCATGCTGCCGTTCGGATTTATAATGGAAAAAGCGAACAGATATCCGAGTCCGGCGCCGAACACCGAGCCGACAAGGCCGATAACGGCGGCATAGGAGGTATAGTGAAGGAGAATACGGCGGTCACGGAAGCCGAGGGCTTTGAGGGTACCTATCTGCGTTTTTTCTTTGGCCGTCAGGCGGTGCATGGTGGTTACCATGGTCAGAACGGCAATCAGAAGAAAGATGGGCGGCAGTACCGAACCCATGGTTTTTCCTTCGTCGATTTCGCCGCTTGCCTGTTTGTAGGAGGCGGATTCGTCTTTGGTCAGGATAAGAGACGTTTTGCCGAGTGTCTGATTCACGGCTTCGGAAAAAGCCTCTTTGTCAAGGTCGGATATGACGCGGATTTGCGGATAGAACCCGCCGTGAAGGGCATTTTCATACATGACGGGAGAAATATAGGCAAAGCCGTACGTGGTATAGTCCGGCATCAGTTGCGTTTCGTCACGCACACAGATGAGGTACTCGCCCGCTTTGATAAGTCCGCGGACTTTGCCGGAAATTTCTATGTTTTTGTAAACAAATGTGAGCGTATCTCCGATTTTTACGTCGTTTGCGGCCGCGTATTTGTCGGAGAGCCATATGCCGTCCGTACTGTTTTCGTCATATGCTTCGCCGCTTGTGACAAGCACACCGGAGACGTCCTTCGACGTGGTGACGGTGAGAGACAGGGAATCGCCGGGTTGTTCTTTCACGTCCGTATTTACGGCGACATAGCGTGCCGCGGCGCGCACATCCGGAAGTGCGGCAACCTTGGCAAGGTCGTCTGCGGTATATCCGGTTTCCGACAGGATGCGGTAGTCGGCGTAACCCGTGTCGGAAAAGAACGAGGACATATTTTGGTCAATGCTGACCCACTCCATGTGAAATCCGACAAAAACACCGGTGCCGAGCGCAATCATAACTATCATGGAGATAAACTGCGCGCGGTACTGTCCGACGGTGCGCCATAGTTTTTTGAAGAGCATACCGTCTCCCCCTTACCAGTCGATGTCGTCGGCCGACGCCGGGTTTTCCTGTTCGACGACGGAAAGAATATGTCCGTTTTTCACGCGGAGAATGACATCCGCCATTTTGGCGATGTTCTGGTTGTGTGTGACAATGACAATGGTTTTCTTATATTCCTTCGCCATTTTCAGAAGGAGTTTCAGAACGAGCACGCCGGTGGCGGAGTCGAGCGCGCCGGTCGGTTCGTCGCAGAGCAGAATCTTCGGATTTTTGGCCAGTGCTCTGGCGATGGAAACCCGCTGTTGTTCACCGCCCGACAGTTCGGACGGAAAGTTTTTCAGATGGTCGCCGAGGCCGACTTCTTCTATCATTTTCGTGGCGGACAGGGCATTCGGAGAGATTTCCTTGACGAGCGACACATTTTCGTGTACCGTCAGGGTGGGAATCAGATTGTAAAACTGAAAGACAAAACCGACGGTGGATGCGCGGTAATCGGCGAGAGCATTGCCGTCCAGTCCGGCAATATCCTGCCCGTCCACGAGAATCTGTCCTTCCGTGGGGCTGTCAAGACCGCCGAGAAGGTTCAGGAGCGTACTTTTTCCCGCACCGCTCGGGCCTAAGATAACGACGAATTTTCCTTCGTCAAGCGACATGTTCACGCCGTCGAGCGCACGGAGCTCGTGGTCTCCGCTTTTATAAACTCTGCTGACGTTTTTGAATTCGATAATGGGCATACAAGACCTCTTTTCTGTTATATGGAGATTTGGGGAGCAAAAATTTCCGCGAACGGTTTTTTCTTTTTATCGGACAGATGGCGACCCGGCGGGGCATTTGGTTAGCAATTGCTAATTGCCGACAAAACGAACAGGGGAAGCCCATGGCGGACTTCCCCTGTAACACCTCGGACGGCAGGACGGGTCGCAGAGGACACCGCCGCCTGCCGTTTCGGGCAAAGAAAGATTATTTCTTCTTTGCCTTCGGGTGGCAGGAGCCCGCCATGGCGCAGTGTGCGCAGTTGCAACCGCAGGAGGACTTGCCTTTCTTTTTGCTTTTGACAAGGGACAGAACAATGGCCGCAACGACCGCGAGGAGGACAAGACAAATAACAATCGTTGCGATGTTTTGGGTAAACCAACTCATGATGACGGACTCCTTTCGTGAAGTGAGAATCGATTATTTCGTGACGGTGGTACCGACGTTGACCTTTTCGGTCAGTTTTGTGGCTTCCTTGTAGGGACGGACAAGCATGTAAACCATGCCGCCGAGAACAAGGAGCGCGGCGATGAAGCCGGGGACATTGATGTTGCCCGTGAAGAGTTTGCCGAACTGGTTGACCATGAGGGCAATCGCATAGGCGAAGCCGCACTGATAGCCGATGGCGAACCATGTCCATTTGGGGCTGTTCATTTCACGCTTGATGGCACCGATGGCGGCAAAGCAGGGCGCGCACAGAAGGTTGAAGACAAGGAAGGCGTAGCCGGACACTTTGGTGAAGTGAGAGGCGAGCGTTGCCCAGTCGCCGTAGAGGATACCCATGGTACCGACGATGTTTTCCTTGGCGACAAGACCCGTGACGGACGCCACGGCAGCCTGCCAGTTGCCAAAACCGAGAGGAGCGAAAATCCAGGCAATCGCGTTACCGACAGCGGCAAGGATGGACGCGTCGATTTCGCTTTCTTCCAGCATGCGGAAGGTACCGTCCACAATACCGAAGTAGGTGGTGAACCAGACAACAATCGTAGAAAGAAGGATAATGGTGCCGGCCTTCTTGATGAACGACCAGCCGCGTTCCCACATGGAACGGAGTACGTTCAGAGGCGTGGGCAGGTGGTAAGCGGGAAGTTCCATAACGAAGGGCGCGGGTTCACCGGCAAACATCTTCGTCTTCTTCAGCATGATACCCGAGACAATGATGGCGGCCATACCGACAAAGTAAGCG
>CAKRWK010000097.1 GCA_934417455.1 uncultured Eubacteriales bacterium | reverse complement strand
CCCGGCAAGGTAGGAGAGAAAGGCGTGCATTTTTTCAGGGTCGGGTCGGGCGTGCACGCGGTATACGCAGGGGTAGCCGCGTTCGGTGAGATACGTTGCCACGCCCTCGTTGGCTGTCAGCATAAACTGTTCAATCATGCGTTCCGCCGTGCCGCGCTCGCGCCGTACAATGTCGACGGGGCGGCCGTCGCCGTCCAATACAATGCGCGCCTCCTCACTTTCGAGTTCCATGGCGCCGCGCGCACGGCTTTTTTTGTACAGAACGTCGTAGAGTTCGCACATGACGGACAGCGCGTGACGCACGGGCGCGTATTTCTTCCAATAGGGCGAATGTTCCCCTTCCGCGAGAACGCTGTTGACCTCGCCGTATACGCCGCGCACGCGGCTGCGGATGACGGACGGCGTGATGTCGGTTTTCAGAATATCGCCTTCGGGGGACAGTGTCATGACGGCGGACAGTACGGCCTTGTCCTCTCCCGCGTTCAGGGAGCAGACGCCGTTCGAGAGGCAGGTCGGTAGCATGGGGACAACCTTGTCCGTGAAATACACGCTGTTGCCCCTTGCCATAACGTCACGGTCAAGGGCGGTTTTTTCGTCCACATAATAGGAGACGTCGGCAATATGCACGCCGAGACGGTAGCCGCCGCCCGGCAGGCGGCGCACCGATACGGCGTCGTCAAGGTCTTTGGCATCGGCGCCGTCCATGGTGAAAATCACCTCGGCGCGGCGGTCCTGCCGTCCCTCACCCATCGGACGGCGCGCGGCCGCTTCGGCTACGGCCAGTGCCTCCGGAGGAAACTCCGTTTCAATGCCGCAGTCGGCCAGGATGGCGCCGTAATTGGCCTCTTTTGTGTCGGCGGCACCAAAGGTGCGGATAACGTCGCAGGAAAGCATGTCACCGTCGCGGCGGAGAAGAACCTCGGCTTTGTCGCCGATGCGGGCCGTGCCCTTGTCGCGCACGACGGGGAGAATACCAAAAGAGCGGTCGTCGGGGCAGAGTATCGTTCTCCGCCGGTGCCGTCCGGGGACAATCTCTTCGGCCAGCGTGCCGATAAGGGTGCGCACGCCGTCCGTTACGCGGACAACGCGCCCTTCCGTCTTTTCTTCTCCCATGTCGGTATAAACGCGATAGCGCACTTCCACCGTGTCACCGCCGACGGCGCCACCCGTTTTGCCGCGCGGAATGAAAATATCGCGCGCAAGGCCTTCGGCATGTACAAAGCCGAACCCGCTCTTTGTCAGGCTGAATATACCTTGAATTGTCATGTTTTCTTTACTGTTTTTGATGTTTTTTCTGCGAATCGGCAGAATGGCATCATGAAATTTTGCACCGTCCGTGCGCACGCCGGTGTCTTCCGCCAGACGGCGGAGCGCGCGTTCGACAGCGGCTTTCCCGTCACGCTTGTGCGTTTTTGCGCGGGATTCAAACCGACGGCGTATATCTTTTTTTGAGTGGTTTTTCTTTTTCATTTTTGTTTTTTCCTTTATTTTCCGGACGACTCTCTGCCCGCCGAAAAAACCGTCCGGGGGCGTGGCATCCCTGTTTCGGGGCACCGGCCGGCGACATCGGCAGAAAAAAAGAAAGGTGTCACAGCGCAACACCTTTCTTTTTGCCTTTCGTCAACCGAGCGTGCTTTTGAAGGAATCCCACCAGTAATTGTAGGGGTGGGCGGGCGCATAATCGGGCTGAATCACGTAAACGGCGATAACGACAAGCACGAACACGGCACCGACGATGATGGTCCACTTGTTCAGAAGTTTGTCTTTACGTCCCGTTTTGTCTTTTCCGTAATAGGTTTCCGTACCGCCGACGATGGTCGAAGAAAGTTTCTCGTCTTTGGTTTTACGGAACAGGACGGCACCGACAAGAAAGACGGCTGCGGCCAGAAGAACAATCAGGAGTACGATTTCCATGGTTTATTTTCCTTTCGGATAGGTTTTGCGTTTCATATCATTCATATACATCCCGGGGACGTATATATACTGCGTGGGTTTATTTTATCATATCCCAACGAAAAAAGCAAGGGCTTTTTCCAAAAAAACGATAAAATTTATATTTTTTTATTTTTTGAGCGCGGCGCGCTTGGCGGCCTGCCGTCTTTTGCGCTCCGCCACGTCGAGAATGGTCTTGCGCAGGCGGATGTTTTTCGGCGTGACTTCAATCAGTTCGTCGTCCGCGATAAATTCGATGGCCTCCTCGAGGGAGAGCTGAATCGGCGTGATAAGCGTCAGTTTTTCGTCCGCGCCGGAGGAACGGACGGCCGTCAGATGCTTTTCCTTGCAGACGTTGACCTCAATATCGTCGGGCTTCGGGTTCTCGCCGACAATCATGCCGGCGTACACGGGTGTGGCCGGGCCGATAAAGAGCGGGCCGCGGTCCTGCGACTGGTAGAGACCGTACGTGGTGGCAATACCGGTTTCCGAGGCGACAAGGGACGAGGTGAAGCGGGTCTTGATTTCGCCGCGGAAGGGTTCGTATCCCGCAAAAATCGTGGAAATCAGGCCCTCGCCACGCGTGTCGGTCAGAAGTTCGCTGCGGTAGCCGAAGAGGCACCGCGTGGGTATTTTATAAAAGAGCTTCTGGCGGGACCCGTGCAGCTGCATGTCCACCAGCGTTCCTTTTCTCGCGCCGAGTTTTTCCATGACGGAACCGACGTAAGCTTCAGGTACGTCAATGATAACGTCCTCAATGGGCTCGCACTTTACGCCGTCGATTTCCTTGTACAGCACGCGGGGATTGGAACAGCAGAGTTCGTATCCTTCGCGACGCATGGTTTCGACAAGGATGGACAGGTGCATTTCGCCGCGGCCGGCCACCTTGAAGGAGTCTGTTGTTTCGCCGTCCGTGACGCGAAGAGAGACATCTTTCAGCAGCTCTTTGTAGAGTCTCGCGCGCAGGTGGCGGGAGGTGACATACTTGCCTTCCTTGCCGGCAAAGGGAGAGTCATTGACGGCAAAGGTCATTTCCATTGTCGGCTCGCCGACTTTGACAAATTCGAGCGGTTCGACGGCGGCGGGGGAGCACACCGTGTCTCCGATGGTGATGTCCTCACAGCCCGAGAAACAGATGATGTCGCCCATCATGGCACTTTCGACAGGCACTCGTTTCAGTCCGTCAAACTGATAGATGGAGACGATTTTCGATGGGTGCGATTTGCCGGGTTCGTGCCAGTTGCAGACGGCGACGTTCTGTCCCTGTTTAATAACGCCTCGTTCGATACGGCCGATACCGATACGGCCGACAAATTCGTTGTAGTCAATGGACGAAACCAGCACCTGCAGAGGGCCTTCTTCGTCGCCTTCCGGGGCAGGCATGTATTCGAGAATGGTATCGAGCAGGGGTTTGAGATCCGTGCCCGGGGTATGCGGGTCGAACGACGCCGTGCCGGCGCGGCCGGAGCAGAAGAGCATGGGGGAGTCGAGTTGTTCGTTGGTCGCGTTGAGTTCGAGCAGGAGTTCGAGCACCTCGTCGCCGATTTCGTCCAGGCGTGCGTCGGGGCGGTCGATTTTATTGACGACGACAATGACACGGTGATTGAGCGCCAGTGCCTTTTCCAGAACGAAGCGGGTCTGCGGCATGGGGCCTTCGGCGGCGTCCACCAGCAGGATAACGCCGTTGACCATTTTCAGAATGCGTTCCACCTCCCCGCCGAAATCGGCGTGACCGGGGGTATCGACGATGTTGATTTTTACGCCTTTGTAGTGAATGGCGGTGTTTTTGGCCAGAATGGTAATACCGCGCTCACGTTCCAGGTCGTTCGAATCCATGACGCGTTCTTCCACTTCCTGATTCTCGCGGTAAATGCCGCCCTGACGGAGCATTTCGTCCACGAGCGTGGTTTTTCCGTGGTCAACGTGGGCAATGATGGCGATGTTTCTTAAATCGTTACGTTTCATACGTACCTCTTGATATGCGGATTTGTTTTCAACCTGTCTATTATAGCACCGTATAACGGAAAAATCAATTATTTTTGAAAATTTTTTCTCGAAAAACAAAAAACGGGCGGCGCTTTTGCCGAGACATGTCGGCAAAGGCGCGAACGCCCGTTTTTTCAGAAGGAGAGCTTCGGATTTTCAAATGCGAACCGTTTCATGAAGGCAATCAACTCCTCCACGCTCTCTGACGGTACCGTCGGTCCGATGGCGGCGCACATGCCGCCGACCGCTTCCGTCCCCGCGAGGTGCAAAAGTCCCGTGTCGGCCGCCATGCCGAGAAACCGCTCGTCGAGCATGGCGTTGCCCGTCATAAAGACGACGTCCGTCACGGAACGGTCGCGCTTGCAGGCAGGCGCGGTGTAGTAGGTCTGACTGTCGAGATAATCGTATATCATACTGGCCTTGCGTTCGCAGCGGCGCTTCATTTCGTCAAGTCCGCCGATGTCGCAGAGCCATGAAAAGGTGCGCTCCGCCGTGTACATGCAGAAACCGGACGGCGCGCTGTGGCGCGCTTCACCGTCTGCCACGGCGCGGAAGTTCAGGTGCGTCGGCGTATAGGGACGCGCTTCGCGTAACAGGTCGCGTCTGGCAATCAGAACGGTCATGCCGGCGGGAATCAGACTGCAGCCGAGGTCGGCAAACAACAGCGCCGCTTTGGAAACATCCACCGGTTCGGAGAGAAAAGAGGATGACATGTCGACCACAAGCGGGATGTTGCCTGTGTCCGGAATCTGGCGGAAACGGGTGCCGTAGTGCGAATTATTATAACAAATGTATACATAATCGGCGTCCGGGCGGAAATCGCTGCGCTTGGTTTCGGGAATGGAAGAGAAAATCGGAATGGCGCCGGCAGAGGAAGCGGCGATGGCAATATCGCCGTATCGCTTGGCTTCGAGGTAGGCGTTTTTCGAGTGAATGCCGGTGACAAGGTAGTCCGCGCACAGGTGCTCGGAGAGCAGATTCTGCGGGATGGCCGCATACATGGTCTCGGCCGTGCCGCCGAAAAAGAACACCTGATGGCTCTGCGGAACGGAGAGCAGGGCACGGAGTTTTTCCTCGGCCGAGGAGGCGAGGCGGCGGTATTCCGGCGACCCTGTGGCCACGGACAGAGGGGAAAGCCCCGTATTGTCGAAAGAGTATAACTCCGATTTGAGTCTTTCCGTCACCTCGGGGGCGAGGGAACATTGCACGGAGGAGAAATTGTGCTTTCCGGTCATGGGAAGGAAAGTTCCTTTCATTAAATTATATATAACGTAAAAATGCGCATCCGATACGGTTATTATACAACGCGCGGTGCGTTTTGTCAATACGGAATTTTCGCGTGTTTTGACGGGCGTGACAAAAAAACATTTTTTTTGAAAAAAAGTATTGACTTTTCGGGAAGTGCGTGATATAATATACCAG
>CAKRWK010000096.1 GCA_934417455.1 uncultured Eubacteriales bacterium | reverse complement strand
GCTCGGACTCTGCCGTGCGGTGCGTTTTGTCGGCTATACGGCCGCCCCCGACATCTACGAAAATCTCTTTGACCTCCACATCAACCCGTCGCGCGGCACGGACACCTCGTCTCTTGTCACCTCGGAGTGCATGTCGCTCGGTATTCCGACCGTTGCCTCGGATTTCGGCGGCAACCCGGACATGGTGGAGGACGGCACGTCGGGACTGATTTTCCCGCGGGACAATCCCGCCGCCCTCGCGCACGCCGTGGAGAAGATTCTTGACGGCCGGCCGTTTTACGAAAAGCTGAAAGCCGGCGCGGCCGCCGCGTGGAAAAACCGCTTTTCCCTGACCCGCATGGCAGAGGATTATACGAAAATATACGCATCATTTTCATAACGGTCTTTGTTTTTTACTTTTTTGCATCCCGCAGCGCGGACGCATATCCGTCGCGGAACGAATTTTTTCTTATTGACATTCGCGCCCGTATATGGTACAATGCGTGTATATGAAAAATATGTATCTCGAATGTGGCAAAGTGTGCTCGGCACACGGCGTCCACGGACTGTTCAAAACGGAAGTCTGGTGTGATTCTCCGAAGGTGCTTGCGGCGCAAAAGCGCGTTTTTCTCGCCGGAAAGGACGGCTACACGGAACGCAAAATCACCTCGGCAACCCCCGCCGGTCATATGGTGATTCTCGGCATCGAAGGGGTCGGGAGCCGCGAGGCGGCGGTGGCGCTCGGCGGCACCGTGCTCTACCTGAAAAGAGAGGACATCCCCCTGCCGTCCGGCCGTTATTTTATTGCGGACATGATAGGTGTGCCCGTCATCGACGCCGACACCGGCCGCGTCTACGGACATGTGCGCTCGGTGGACGACGCCGCGCGCGGACGCCTGTTCACGGTGAGGACGGAATCGGGCGATGTTCTGATTCCCGACGTCCCCGTTTTTATCCGCCGCGCCGACCCTGACGAGGGGCTTTTCATCACGCCGATTCCCGGCTTTTTCGACGAGGTGTGACATGAGATTTGCCAGTATCACCCTTTTTCCCGACATGGTGATGACCGTGCTCGGCGAAAGCATCATCGGCCGCGCCGTCAAAGCGGGGTATATCGACATCCGCGCCCATCACATCCGTCCCTATTCGACGGACAAACATCACAACGTGGACGATACGCCGTACGGCGGCGGCAAAGGCATGCTCCTGACCTGCCAGCCGATTTACGACTGCTACCGCGCCGTGCGGGCGGACATTCCCTCCGACCACCGCGTGCGCGTCATATATATGTCGCCAAAGGGGCGACTGCTCACTCACGATGTGGCAAAGGAACTTTCGGCGTATGACAACCTGATTTTCGTCTGCGGGCACTACGAAGGGGTCGACCAGCGGGTGCTTGACGAAATCGTCGATGAGGAAATCACCATCGGTGACTATGTGCTGACGGGTGGCGAAATTCCCGCCTGCATCGTTGTAGACGCCGTTGCCAGACTGAAAGACGGCGTGCTCGCCGCCCCCGAATGCTACGAGGGCGAATCGGTCGCTTCGGGACTGCTCGAATATCCGCAGTACACGCATCCGCGGGTATGGAACGGGCGTGAGGTGCCCGAGGTGCTCCTGTCGGGCGACCACGGCAAAGTCGACCGCTGGCGGCTCGAACAGGCCGTGGCCGTCACAAAAGAACGGCGCCCCGACCTGCTCGATCTGCATCCCGAATTTGAAGAGGCGCTCCGCCCGAACGAGAAAAAGGCCTAACGAAAAAAGAAAACTTCCGCCCCGGAAGGAGGGGATACGCTTTGAAACGAACAACCGCCGTCCGCGACGACCGCGGACGCACCACCGGCCGTTTTTTTGCGGGACGGGTCATCAGCGGCGGCCGCACCGGTGACGGCCGTGTGCTGGAAAGAAGCCGTCTGCACCGCGTCTTTGACGGCATCGGCAAGGTCTTTGCCTACACATCCGCCCGTTCCTACGGCTCCGCCCTGCTCGTGTTCGGGCTGACGACGGTACTTCTCTACTTCGGTACGACCCAACTCAACTCGTTTTTCCTCTCCGACCCGGTGTCCGCCGTGGTGGGGCTCGTGTGTGCCCTTGTCGGCATTCCGCTGTTGCTTTCCGACATGCCATTATGTCTGCTTTCCCAGGAATCGGCTTTGTTTTCCTTTGTTTTCTTTGATTTCTTCTGTTTGCGGAAGAGATACCGCTCCGAAGAGGTGCCGGGGATACGCACCTATCTGTCCGTCATTTTCGGCTTTGTTCTCGCCTTTGTGGGCTTTTTCACGGAGACATATTACGTCCCCCTGGCCGTCGGCGGCATCTTCCTTGTCTGGATGTCCTTTTCTTCGCCGGAAATGCCGTTTTTCCTGACGCTTCTTGCCTTTCCCGCCCTGCCGCTTCTGCCGCACCCGACGCTCGCGCTCTGTGCGCTGCTTTTGCTTTCGCTTCTGTCCTTTATCCGCAAAGCGGCGCTCGGCAACCGCGTGTTCCATCTCACCCCCTATGACGTAACCTTCTTTCTGTTCGGGCTTTCCGTTCTTATCGCGGGGCTCGTGTCGGGCACGTCGCAGCAGGCGGCGGTCTTTGCGCTTCTGCTGTGCTCCTGCCCGCTCGCGGGCAATCTCCTCGTCAACCGCCGTCTGACGGACTGCGCGCTCGGCGCCGTCGCCGTTTCCTCCGTTCCGCTCTCGGTATATGCGGTCTGCCAGGCCGCCTTCGGCATCGATAACGGCAACTGGACGGACGCGGCCTTTGAAGGGGTTATCACCGACCGCGTCACGGGCACCTTCGGCAATCCGAACATTCTCGCGGTGTATCTGCTGGTGGCCGTTATGTTTTCCCTCGCCTTGTGCGCGGAAAAGAAACAGCCCGCAAAGAAATTTTTCTATGGCGCCACGGCACTTTTGTCCCTGGCCGCCCTCGTTCTCACATGGTCGCGCGGCGCGTGGATAGCGCTGGCCGTCGGTCTCGTGTTCGGATTTGTCTTTGCCGGACTGCACCGCCCGGGCATCACGCTCGCCGTGCTCTGTGCGCTTCCTTACGGGCTCTTCTTTCTCCCCTCTGCCGTTCTCAAACGTCTCGGCTCCGTCCTTTCGCTGTCCGATTCGTCGATAGTCTACCGCCTGTCGGTGTACCGTTCCTCCCTTCGCATGGCGCGCGACTCTCTGCTTTTCGGCGTCGGCATCGGCCCAGATGCTTTTTCCGAGGCTTTCGCGGACTACGCGGAGGCGGGCGTCACCTCGCCGCACAGCCATAACCTGCTTCTCGAAATCCTGTCGGAAGCGGGGATGTTTGCCCTGCTGTTCTTCCTTGCGCTTTTTGTCCTTCGCGTCTTTCACCTGTCGGCCTACCGCAAGTATCTGCGCCGCAGTACCGTCCGCCTGCCCGCCGTGGCGGCGACGGCCGCCCTGCTGTCCCTGCTTGTGTTCGGCGCGGCGGATTACCCCTTTTCGAACATGTCCATGCTCTGGCTTTTCTTCGCCGTATTCGGCATCGGCGCGGCCACGCTCCGCATTGCGAAAAACGAGTACGACGACCGTTCTTATTCCGATGAGGCGGGACACAGCGCCGAGGAAGCCTCGGTGGACATCGAAGTGTCGGATAACTGAAAAATATACCGTTTTTGTCAATAATTATTGGCGGATTTCACGTTTTTTGCGGGGAATCCGCTCTTTCTTTGTGCGTAACATTTCGCTTTTCCGGGCACAATAGAAAGAAAAAAGCGAGGTATATATATGAGTGAAAAAACCGGGAAACGGCACGACGTGCCGGCGGTGATTCTGATAGGCGCCTTCGTGCTTTTGGCCGTTGCGCTCTGCTTTCTCACCCGACCCGAGGGGACAAAGCAAAAGGAGAGTCTTACCTTTGTTCTCCGCGTGACGGGCGTGGAGGGCGACATGGCGGAGCACCTGCACGTCGGCGACCGTCTGCTTGACAAAGGCGGCGGACGCACGCTCGGCACGGTGCGCGAGGTACGCATGTGCCGCTCGGAACAAACGGTATACAGCGAGGAGGCTGGGCAGTTGGTTTCGTCCGAGGTACCCGACCTTTGGGATATGGACATCACCGTTACGGCGGAAGGCACGCGGCGCGGCGGCGTAAAGGTCGGCGGACGGCCGCTCGCCGTCGGAGACGATATTCTCTTTCTGTCATGGGATTGTGCGGGCACGGGACGGGTGGCCGTCATCCGATGAAAAACGAACCGCACGAAAAGAAAATCACCGTCCTTGACATCGCACTTTCGCTTTCGCTTCTCGCCCTGTTTTCCGCGCTGGTTGCCTTTCGCCTGCCGCACACGGGGTGGGTGGGAAAGCGGCAGACGGCCGAGGTGCTGGTGCGTGCCGCCGCATGCGACGGTGATGTTTGTCGGACGGCGGAGGGGGAATCCGTTTTTCATGCCGCCGGCAAAGCGGACTTTACCGTATCGGAACGGGAAACCGTCCCGAGCACCGTCCGCGTCGTGACGGCGGACGGCCTCATTCTGTCTCTGCCCTCCCCGACCGAACGTGACCTTCTTCTGACACTGCACACCGACGGGCGCATGACGGAGGACGGCTTTTTTGCCGGGCGGCACCTTGCCGACCGTCCCGGCACCACGATGAAACTCCGCGGCGAATGCGTCACATTGTCCGTCACAGTGGTGCGCGTGCGCCCGATTCCCTGAGTCTTCGCCAAAAAAACGACAAAAAACAGCGCTCCCTTATGTAAAATCCCGTTTTTTTTTCGGAAAAGGTATTGATTTTTATACAAAGATTTGTTATACTTGGGGTAATGAAAATTGCAAAGGGAGCATCATTTGTATGATTTCGCAAAGCGTCACGATACAGAACCATGTCGGCCTTCACGCAAGACCTGCCACATTTTTCATTCAGAAGGCAAATTCCTATAAGAGTTCCATTTGGGTGGAAAAAGAGGATTGCAGAGTCAACGCCAAGAGCCTGCTCGGCGTTCTTTCGCTCGGCATTGTCAAAGGAACCACCATTACGCTGATTGCGGACGGCCCGGACGAGGGCGCCGCCGTGGAAGGCCTTGTTGCCTTGATTAACAGCGACTTCCCGTCGGCTTGACTTTGGCCGACGGAAGTCGGCAAAAAAGAAGTTGAACCGCTTTCCGCGCCGCCGGCCGGAGACCGGGTTCGGGGGATGTCGTGTGTGTCGACGTCACCCCTTTTCTTTATGAAGTGCGGAAACGGCATATGAGAGAAGCGTGACCTCTCGCCGCGAAGAACGACTTGTCTTCCCGAAATCTGCCCGTTTCCCGTAACGGGCATCGCACAACAAAGAAAAAAGCGGAAAAGGAGGTCTGACCTTGACACGCATAGAACGCCTGCGGGACAAGGCCAATTCCCTACCCGCCACCCCCGGCGTGTACCTCATGAAAAACAGTGAGGGCGCCGTCATCTACGTCGGAAAATCCAAA
>CAKRWK010000095.1 GCA_934417455.1 uncultured Eubacteriales bacterium | reverse complement strand
CGTGAGTTTGTCAATGATACTTTTGGATTCTTCCCAGTCGCGCCGGAGTTGGCGGAGAACGGTCTCTCCCTGTTCCGTAATTTTATAGTACCTTCTTCTGGCACCGACGGATTCTTCTCCCCAATACGACGTAATACAACCGGAGTCTTCCAGCCGTTTGAACGCGGTATACAGCGTGGCTTCTTTCATTTCATAGCCGTCGGCAATCGCGCTTACGGTTTTGTTGATTTTGTATCCGTAACTGTCTCCTTTTTCCAGACAGGACAGGATAATCGTATCGGTATTACCTCGGATGAGGTCGGATGTTATCGACATCATGTCACCTCCTGTACCTGTATTATACTCCGAAATACCTCGTCTGTCAAGGTATTTCACAAAAATATTTTCGATAGCGGAAAAATGCGGGAAAAAGGGAAGGCGACGTTATTTTGTCGGATATATGGGGTATCTTGTTTTGTTCGCTTCCGTAATTTCGCGAAGTACCCGACAGGGAACGCCGACGGCGATGTCGCCGGCGGGGATGGATTTTGTCACAACGCTTCCAACGCCGATAACCGTGCGTCTCTGATGGTAACGCCGGCCAGCACCGTTGCCCCGGCACCGATCCACCCGTTATTCCCTATGACAATGGGCTTGGCAATAATTTCCACGCCGGTCCGACGTATGTCGGGGTCAATGGCGTGTTCGGCCGTCGTGAAACAGCCATTGGGCGCGACGAACACATGTTCACCGAAAGTGACTGCGGCACCGTCGGTAATCATCATGCAGTGATTTGCATAGAAGGAATCGCCGACGCGGATGCTATACCCGTAATCGCACCAGAAAGGCGGCAGAATGCAGGTTCCCTTTCCCATGCTCCCAAGCAAATTTTCGAGAATTTAGCGCGCTTTTTCTTTGTCGTTCGGTGACAGTTGATTGTAGCGGTAACACAAACTCTTGCCTTTTCGGATTTCTTCTTCGTAAGCCGGGTTATAGTACCCCTGAAAAAACAGCCGATGGGAACAACGGGTCTGTTTTTCATGGTTGTTTTTTCCGTTCGTTTTTTTGCTATGCGTTTGTAAAGACGTCCTCCGGACGACGGACAGACTCCCTGTCGGTCATCCGAATCCTTCTTAAAAAATGTCATTGCGTTTTGTGATTTCAAAAATCTCGCAAAGGGAATTTGGCTGAAAAAAAGAGCATTGCGAAAACAATGCTCTTTCTTTGGAGGCGCCACCCGGAATCGGACCGGGGATGAAGGTTTTGCAGACCTCTGCCTTACCGCTTGGCTATGGCGCCATGCATTTCACAATGCCCATTTATTATATCAAATGAACGGGGGTTTGTCAAGGTGTTTGAAACAAAATTTTTCCGATTTATATAAAAAGTTTTTTCAAATAAACTCTTTATCCGCCGCGGACGTCTTGCATATCGGCGCGGAATGTGGTATACTGTACATGAGAAAATGCACAATCTTTTCTAAGGATATTTTTATGAAGAAAATTCTTTTTATCGGCACGGGCGGAACGATTGCGTCGGAACTGAACGGCGGTGCACTGTCGCCGGCACTGACGGCGGAGCAACTGCTCCGGCATGTGCCCGGGGTGTCGCATTTTTGTTCGGTGGATGCCGTTCAACTGTTTACACTGGACAGCACCAATATCACACCGTCACACTGGCTTGCCATGGCGGAGAAAATCGAAGAAAATTATGACCGCTATGACGGATTTGTCATCGCACACGGCACAGACACCATGGCTTATACGGCCGCGGCGCTTTCTTACCTCATTCAGAACAGCAAAAAGCCCGTGGTCATCACCGGGGCACAGCGCCCTATCGGTTTTGATACCACGGACTCCAAGCAGAACCTTTGCGACAGTTTCCTTTGTGCCGCGTCGGACGGGCTGTCGGGCGTGCTGATTGTGTTCGGCGGACAGGTTCTCCTCGGTACACGCGCGCGGAAAACGCGCTCCAAGAGTTTTTCCGCGTTTTCCAGTCCCAATTATCCGCCGCTTGCCGCCGTGCAGAGCGGGCGGCTTGTGCCGTATTTCAATCCGACGGCGGGTGACACGCGGTTTTCCCGTGCGATTGACCCGTCCGTCGGTCTTCTGAAACTGACCCCCGGTACGGATGCGGACGTGCTCCGCTTCATGCTGAACAAATACAAGGCACTCGTCATTGAATCCTTCGGCGTCGGTGGTCTGCCCGACGGCTGCATTCACGCCGCCGTTACGGAAGCAGTGGCACGCGGAGTGACCGTCGTTCTCACCACGCAGGTGCAGAGCGAGGGAACCGACCTTTCCGTCTACAATGTCGGATACGGCCTTGCCGCTCTCGGCGTACTCGAAGCCTTTGATATGACGCCCGAGGCGTGTTTTACCAAACTGATGTGGATTCTTGCCGTCACGGACGACAGAGACGCGCGTCGCCGGCTTTTCTATACGCCGGTCAGTCACGACATCCTGCCGCCCGCGGGTTATACCGACGTCTGACGGTCGGCATTCTTTTCTCCGTGAAGGATATAACGGATAAACGGAAAGAGCAGAAGGAGCGACGCGGCACACCATGCGCCGGGGTCACCGAAACAAAGCGCCGTGAATGCGGCGGGGGAGGCATAGGCGTCCACCGGCGCACCGTTGACGAGGTCGGGCAGAAGGGCGCAGATGGCCGTGCGGGAACAGAGTTCCGCCATGCCGGCGCCGAGCACATATCCGGGCTTGAACACGCCCTGTACCGCACTGCGCACCACAATCAGAAATCCGAGTAACCCGTAGAGGAGAATATCCACATAGATGTAGGTGTTCCCGAAACGAATCGAAGCGGGAGACACTTTGTCCACGCTCATAAAGATGTATTGATACGCGCCGTTTATCGACAACAGCAATCCTGCCGAAAGGCAGAAGGCATATACGAGCAGCATCATGAGAAGCGTCTGACAGGTGCCGCGCCGTACGCGTGCATAGTCGCCTTTACCGCAGTTCTGCGCGTTGTAACCGAGAATGGCAGAGGCAAGGCCGTTGTAGGCGGCCATCAGAAAATTGATGAGTTTGCTGGCCGCGCCGAATCCGTTCTGCGCCGGTGTGCCGGGCACCATGGTGCCGCCCGCCGTCAGGTCGAATTTCACGACGGCGCCTTGCATGACGATGATACCGACGGCGAGTATGGAAAACTGAAACCCGAGGGGAAGTCCGTTTACCAGATGCTCTCTGACGGAATGCCACGGCAGGTGGAAATCTTCTTTTGTGAGTCTGAGGTCGGGATAGCGGACGAAGGTATAAACAAGGCAACAGGCGGCACTGATAAATTGCGCCGCGACGGTGGCGAGTGCCGCGCCGAGCGGACCCATCTGTAGCGGTACAAGACAGATAATGTCCAGTGCCACGTTGAGGACGGTAGAGGCCACAAGAAAGACGAGCGGTGTCACCGAATCGCCGTACGAGCGGAGAATACCGCAAATGAAGTTATATCCCATCTGGGCGAGAATGCCGAGAAAGATGACAAAACAGTAGTCATACGCCGCACGGTAGACCGCCGGGTTGTCCGGTGTAACGTTGATAACGCCGAGCATCCACGGCAGAAGTACAAGGGAGAGCACCGTCAGCACGGCGGAAATCGCGACAGACAGATAAATCTGCGCAACAAACGACCGCCTTGTACCGCGCATGTCGCCACGACCGACGCACCGCGCCGTCAGCACACTGAATCCGGCGGTGCAACCGAACGCGAATTGCAGGAAAATGAAGGTCAGGGGAAAGGTGTCGTTGACGCCGGCCACCTCTTCGGCCGTCAGCACCTGACCGCAGATAACGGAGTCTGTCAGAACGTAAATCTGTTGCAGAAAATAGGAGAAAATAATGGGAGCGGCGTAACGCAGAATGACTTTCCAAGGGGTGCCGGCCGTCAGGTCGACGGGTTCGGACATGCGGGAAAGAAACGAACGCCGCGTATTTGTCTGTTTCATGGTTCACCTTCCGTGGAGAATTTTCAACACGATTATACAACTTTTACGGAAAAAAGCAAGGGCTTTGCAAAAAAATATATCGCAAATTTGCGAAAGGAAATGTTTATGGAATCTTTGCGCGAACTCTATAAAACCGGAAAGGGGCCGTCCAGTTCCCACACCATCGGTCCGCAGAGAATCGCAGAGTATGCCGTCCGCATGTATGGAGCAGGCATCTACCGCGCCGAACTTTTTGGTTCGCTTGCCATGACCGGTCGAGGGCACGGTACCGACCGCGTTCTGCGCGACGTCCTCGGTGAGGATACGGACATCGTATATAACAGCGAAGAGAAGAATCTTCCGCATCCGAACACGATGAAACTTTTTCTGAAAAAGAACGGAAAATGGAAAGAATTATTTACTGCAACCAGCATCGGCGGCGGCAGTGTGACCATTGACGGCAGGGAACTGACCTCACAAAAGGATGTTTATCCGGAAAAGAATTTTGCCGACATTCGTCGTTTTTGCGAAGAAAAAGGATATACGCTTCCCGCCTATGTCCGCCACTATGAACCGGATGTTTTTCCGTATCTTGCCGAGGTGTTTCACACCATGACCGACTGCGTTGAGCGCGGTCTTGCCGCCACCGGCGCCCTGCCGGGCGGGTTGCACCTCGAGAGAAAAGCGCACGCACTTTATATCGGCAGTGCCAAATTTGAAGCAACACTTATGCACGAAAACCGCCGGGTGGCGGCGTATGCTCTCGCCGTCGCGGAAGAAAACGCCGCGAACGGCACCGTTGTCACGGCCCCGACCTGCGGCGCGGCGGGAATTGTGCCGGCGGTGCTTTATTATATGTACCGCGACTGTGCCGTGCCCGAGGAGGAAATCGTTGACGCGCTCGCCACGGCCGGCGTCATCGGCAACGTGGTCAAACAGAACGCGTCCATCAGCGGTGCCGCCTGCGGTTGTCAGGCGGAGGTCGGCGTTGCCTGTTCCATGGCGGCGGCCGCGCTGTCGAGCATTTACGAGTTGGATATTGCCGGCATTGAATGTTCGGCGGAAATCGCACTCGAACATAACCTCGGCCTGACGTGCGACCCCGTTCTCGGTCTTGTGCAGATTCCCTGTATCGAACGCAATGCCATGGCGGGCATCAAAGCCTTTACCGCCGTCATGCTCGCGCGTTCTCTCGAAAGTAAGCATAAGGTTTCCTTCGACCAGATTGTCAAGGTCATGTACGAAACCGGACTGGATATGAAATCGGGATACCGCGAAACGTCCACCGGCGGCCTTGCCAAAATCTACGGCATTGGCAGATAACCGGAAGGCGTGAACGCGCTGCTGTCTTTTCGGTCATGGGTGACGGCAAACGTGGCCCATGCGATGTTCCGGTATGGCGCTCGGTGAGAACTCCGGGCATATATAGGACAAAAAAGAAGAACCGGATGACCGGTTCTTCTTTTTTGTCGATTTTGCGCTTCTTTAAAGG
>CAKRWK010000094.1 GCA_934417455.1 uncultured Eubacteriales bacterium | reverse complement strand
GCAGGCGACGGCACATGCATGCCGGTCATACGTCGGGCGGCGAAAGAGGCTAATCGCGCGCTCGGACGCAACGGCGGAGTACTGCTCGGTGCGGTGACAAATGCAGAGGAGATATTGCGACTGGGTAACATATTTGTCGGCGTCAGTCGTGCGGCACTGGAAGCCATGTGCACAGGTATGGCCGTGATTCTGTCGGGGGACGAAGGATACGGCGGCATTTGCGACGGAGCGGCATTCTCTGCCGCCAAAGCAACCAATTTCTGCGAACGCGGTCGCCCGCACATAACGGACGAAAGACTGTTTTGCGACCTCTGCCGGTTGCTTTCCGAAGGGACATATCGGGACAAAACGGGCGCCGCCGTCGGTGCGCTCGCCCGGGACGAGTACGGCGCCGGACATATGGCAGAGGATGCCGTTGCGGCATACCGACGAGCATGTGCACTAAAAACCGCCTTTGTCATCGGGTATTACGGACACGGAAATTTCGGAGACGAAGCCACATTATCACAATTGAAATCGCAACTAATGCAAAAAAATATTTACAAAATATGTATTTTGTCCAAAAAATCAGACGCTTGCCGTGGATTTGTTTCAAAAAATAATCTGTTTGCTGTCCGACGGTTTCTGAAGCATTCGGATGCGGTGATTTTCGGCGGCGGAAATCTTTTGCAAAGCGAAACCAGTTTCCGCTCTTTGCTTTATTATGCGATGTTATTGCATTTTTGCGTGCGGCAGAAGCGGCGGGTATATATGGTGGACATTGGTGTCGGTGCTCTGTCCGGCAGACTTTCCGAAGCCATAGCGAGGCGCGCACTCCGTTCGGCAAAAAAGATATTTTTCCGAACATCGGGAGACTATGAAGAAGGTCTGCGACTGACGAAAACCGACAAAGGGAAACAAAGACTTCCCGAAATGTATCTTTCTGCGGACATATGCTTTTCTCTGCCACTCTTTCAAAGAAACGTGTTCCTGCCGGAAAAGGCATCCTGCGGTGCGCCGCTTTGTCTATTTGCACTTCACGGAAGTGACGACGCTTGTATCTCCCTGTGGATAAAGACGATCAGACAGGTAGTCTCTCTCGGATATGCCATCGGATTTCTCGTTCTGTTTCCGACGCAGGATATGCCGACCACACGGCAAGTTGCGACCGCGACGACAGCACCGCTTTATTGCGTATCCGGTGAAGAAGAATTCCGGGAATATGCGGCAACGGCCGATGTGGTCGTTTCCGAACGCCTGCACGGTGCGGTATTCTCTCTTCTTTGCTCCGTTCCATGCCTGCTTTCCGAAACACTGAAAAGCAAGCGGTTATATAACGACGTTTGTCGCACGGCCGAAGAGGTCGGTACTCCCTGCCCACTCGCCTTGTACGGTGATGCAAAAGACATTCCTTATCTTCTTTTGTCTTCTCCGGCCTTTGCCTGCCCGGTGCTGGAAAAAAGCGAACAGACGGCGCATCCCGATTTTGCACGGATTCTTTCCGCGCTGAAGTTGCGCAGTGACCTGTCGCAGAACATGTTTCCATAAGGGACGGAACACGGCCGATAAGCACTTACACCTCTACGGCATAACAATACTCATACAGGCGAGACAGGAGATGTATGCACGCATGTGAATGAAGAAGGGGCATATAAATATCCGAAGGAATGACGGGAACATGCGAAGAGATGTACGCGGACCGCAAAAGAATTTCTAAGAACACGTGGGAGACATATCCCGCATTCCATGGGTTTGGAAACAGAGTCTCGGTGTCAAAAAAACCGAAAATGCCCCTCTGCCCGTGTAAGCGGGACAGAGGGGGATTTTTCGGTTGGAATTCGGATTATTCCTGCGTTGCGGCAGGAGCATCCTCGGTGGCAGGTGCCTCTTCGACGACCTCGGCGACAGGCGCTTCTTCGACGGCCGGCGCGGGCGTTTCCACGACGGGAGTGACTTCGGCAACCTCTTCCTTCACAGGTTTGGATTCCGTTTTCTTGCCGGTCTTCTTGGCAAGTTTGGCAACGGCATCCGCCATGGCACGTGTTTCTTTGGTCACGGTCTTCAGGTCTTCCACGGCTTCCATGCCGATTTCGTTGTTGTTCTTCTGACGCTCGGTGACATTCTTCTGGTCACGGGCAATCTGTTTCTGCGCAGCGGCAATCTCCTTCTGCGCGGCAATGACTTCATTCTGGATATTGACAATTTCGTTCTGAATATCGATGTTCTGCGCGTTGCCTTTCAGAATATCTTCGTGTTTGGCAAGCATAGCCTGCTGGTCGGAGACAATCGTCTTCATCGCTTCGTCAAGTTGTGCTTGAACGTCGATGACGCCCTTCTGGTCGACAAGCATGACTTTCTGCGAATCAATGAGGCTCTGCTGCTGTTCATTGATGGCTTTTTGTTTTTCACCTATCATCGTCTGCGCTTCGATAACGTTGACCTGGTCGGTGCTGATAACCTTTTGATTGACCTGTACGCCTTCCTGCTCACGGAGCGTGTAACGCTGCAGGTCGTTCGTCTGCTGCTGCAGTTCAACGATTTCTTTCTGCTTCTCGGTAATCTGGAAGTAAGATTCGGTGAGGTTCATCATGTCGTCATTCAGCGTCTTGATGGATTCAAGCATAGCCGTCAGTTTGTCGATAAGGAACTTCTCGTCGTCGGAAATCTTGTTACTGAGCTGATATGCATGGTCGAACGCTTCGGTGTCGATGGGTTTCGAAGCAACAACGGCGGGCGCCACGGCCAATTTCTCTGCCATGGCTTCCAGTTTTTCGTCCACGGCGGCATTGACTTTCGCCATGGCGGCTTCCACGGTCGCGGTCACATCAACGACAACCGGCTCCGCGGGAGCGGCTGCGATAGCGGGAACATTCTGACCGATGGCCTCGATTTTCTTCATCATGTAGGCAAGTTTCGCATCAAGGGAAGCCTGCATTTTTTCCAGTGCCTGACCTACACCGCTCATATCGTAAGAGGGCGCAAACATGGGCATCATACGGGACGTATAGTCGTCCACGCGGCGTTCAAACGCGGTACGGAATTTGGCGAACGCGGCATCCACTGCCTTGTCGACCGCTTTGGAGATGTCAACGGTGACGGGCGCAATGCGCAGCGTGGGACGGGGCGGTTCCGACGCGGCCGGAATTTCGGGGTCTTTCTTTTCCTGCATCTGGCTGAGAAGAGCGGCCAGGTTTTTCAAAACCTCGGCCTGTTCGTTTTTGACATCGTTGTTTTCCATAGTTTCTTCCGGCAGAGTCTTTGCCTCTGCTTCCTCCGTGCTTTCGTTTTTATTTTCTTCGGCTTCGCTTGCCATAGTTTCCGTATCGTATTGCCAGTCGTACACCGGCTTCAAGTCATCCTCGGAAATCCACGAGGACAGACGCGCATCCACTCTCTGTTTGCTTCTCGTGAGCGCTGTCAGACGGCGGACCTTCTCGTCTCTCAGAAGTCCCGTCGCCCCCTCGTCGTCACCGAGTGAAATCAGGTGGTCGTAAAGACGGCTGACCGTGAGAATTTTCTTGTTCAGTACGATGGACTGCGAAAGGACGTCCTCCGTGTATGTATCCTGTTCTCTTTCCAGCGTATCCGCCTGAATGAGATACTTTTTCTTTTTCGGCTTTTCCGAAGCGAGGTTGCGCGCACCGGCGGCTGCGTGTGCCACCACGCACAGGTGTTCCGCCGTCGCTTCGTACTTGCGGAACAGTTCCCCGGCATCCGTGTACGCCTTGTTGACTTCGGAATAAAGCGAATCACGACGCTCCTTGCCGTCTTTCGGCACGGCAGGTGACGCGGCGGGCACGACAGGCACGGTCTCGGCCGTCGGTTCGGTCACGGGTGTTTCTTCTGTCTTATCGGTTTTCCATTTGACCACCGCGCCGCCGATGTCGGATACATCGGACTCAATGGCCGCTTTCTTATACTCGAAATTTCCGACCACGGTTTCTTTACGCTCCGAAAGCGTCTTGGCTCTCGGTTCGGACGACTGCGCCATCATGCTGTTGTACAACTTGGTGAGCGCAAGAAGGTCGTCATCCAACGTTGCGCTAACGGCTCGGAACGTTTCCGTCACCGCGTCGCAGGCATCCTCCGCCCGTTCCGCTTTCTTTTGTATTTTCGGATTTTCCGGCGCCGCTTTGGCTTCGGCTCTGGCGTCCTCGCGTGCGTCGTACGCACTGCGCAGACTTTGTGCTACTCTCCCGTATTCCGAAAGCCCGGCGCGTATCTTTTTCTGCAGTCTGTCCTGCTCTTTCTGACACGCCGCGGGTGAAAGTTCGGCATACTCGTTATACGCATACTTCTCTTCCGGCATGGTAAACCTCTTTCTCCGTTTCCGGTATATAGTACATCTGTTACAATTATAACAAAATATATGTCCGTCGTCAATAGTTTTTGCCAAAATATTTTTCTTTTTTTGAAAATCAAATAAGAGAGACGGAAACCGCCTCTCTTATTTGTCATGTTTGGTTTACAAATGTCAATGGCAGATGCACTTTTCGGTGTCTTTGTCGAAAATATGAATGCGGGATGTGTCGATAGCCACCTTAATTTGGTCGCCGGCACGCGCCTGCGAACGGGAGGAAACTCTCGCAATAAGGTCTTTGCCGTTCGTTGCGTCCTCCATGCCTTCAAAGCCGATATAGAGGTAGATTTCCGCGCCCATCAATTCGGTCACGTCGACGTTGACGTCCATCGTCGTATCGGCAAAGGACTTGAGGTACATCGGCTCGTCGTGAATGGCTTCCGGACGGATACCGAAAATGACTTCCTTGTCGATATACTCTTTCAGCGCGGGATTGTTCGCCTTGTCGGCGGGCAACTTCAGGGCGGCCGTGCCAATCATAGCGTACAAATCGTTATCCTTCTTGACAAGTTTGCCCGTGATGAAGTTCATCTGGGGCGTACCGATGAAGCCGGCAACGAAGAGGTTGCAGGGGCTGTCATACAAATTCTGAGGCGTATCTACCTGCTGGATAAGACCGTCTCTCATAACGACGATACGCGTCGCCATGGTCATAGCCTCGACCTGGTCGTGCGTAACGTAAATGAAGGTGGTTTCCACCTGCTTATGCAGTTTCGTCAACTCGGTTCTCATGCTGGCGCGGAGTTTCGCGTCCAGGTTCGACAGAGGTTCGTCGAGCAGGAACACCTTGGGGTTACGGACGATGGCACGGCCGAGGGCGACACGCTGTTTCTGACCGCCGGACAGAGCCTTCGGGCGACGTTCGAGAAGATGGCTGATGTCGAGGATACGGGCGGCCTCTTCCACGCGGCGCTTGATTTCTTCTTTCGGAACCTTGCGCAGTTTCAGACCGAATGCCATGTTGTCAAACACCGTCATATGCGGGTACAGAGCATAGTTCTGGAACACCATGGCGATGTCGCGGTCTTTCGGGGGGACGTCGTTGACGAAACGGTCGCCGATATAAAGTTCGCCGTCGCTGATTTCTTCCAGACCGGCAATCAT
>CAKRWK010000093.1 GCA_934417455.1 uncultured Eubacteriales bacterium | reverse complement strand
GGGTAATGGTCATGGCGTAGGCGTCCTTGCCGAGTTTGCGGCGGATGAGTTCCGTGCCGCCGAGCATGTTCGACCACTGATCGTCGCCGCCGAACTGCATGTTGCAACCGTAGGTCTTGAAAAGATGATAGAAGTCGTAAGACTGCATAATCATATAGTTGAATTCAAGGAAGGAAAGGCCTTTTTCCATGCGCTGTTTGTAGCATTCCGCCGTCAGCATGCGGTTGACGGAGAAGCAGGCACCGACCTCGCGCAAAAGTTCGATATAGTTGAGCCCGAGCAGCCAGTCGGCGTTGTTGACCATGATGGCCTTGTCCTCGCCGAATTCGATAAAATGCTCCATCTGCTTCCTGAAACAGTCGCAGTTATGCTGAATCATCTCGGGCGTCATCATGGAGCGCATGTCACTGCGCCCCGAGGGGTCGCCGATGTAGCCCGTGCCGCCGCCTATCAGAACCACGGGGCGGTTACCCGCCATCTGCAGTCTTTTCATCAGGCAGAGCGCCATGAAATGGCCGACGTGCAGACTGTCCGCCGTCGGGTCAAATCCGATATAAAACGTTGCCTTTCCTTCGTTGATAAGGTCGCGGATTTCCTTTTCGTCCGTCACCTGCGCGATAAGACCGCGCGCGACGAGTTCGTCGTAGATTTTCATTTTTTATATCCTTTTTGTTTTTACAATGTGCAAAAATATCCGTCATGGGGAACGAAAAGCCCCATGGCTTTGGCGCGCCGCAGCAGGGCGTCCCCCGCGTCTTCCGGCAGATGCGTCCATCTGTATCGCGGCGTACTGCGGAAAAACCCGCGCGTTGCCGCTTCGGCCGCGAGCGTCTCGAACGACGCAAGCGACAGATGTTCGTTTTCCCCCTCGGGCGTCTCTTCGCCGTACGCTCCGTCAAGGAGCATGGCGTCCACCGGATGTCTCCCGAGAAAGTCCGCGACGTCGGGCAGAAACCGTCCGCCGTCCAGCGCATAAAAAAGGCGCCTGTCACCCTGTATGAGAAAGTTCAGGCAGACCTCACCGGGCAGTACCGACGTGTGCGTCGCAGGCAGCGCCGTCACGGCATATTCACCGACGCACGCTGTGCCGAACGGCACAAGCGGCACGGGCGTCAGGTTGTCCGAGACGGGAAGAAGCGACAGCACGGCCTCCGAGGCCAGCACCGTCAGCGGCCGTCTCTCGGAAAGCCGACGCACGGCGTCTGCCGAGCAGTGCGACAGGTGGGAGTGGCTTATTAATACGGTATGCACCCTGTCGAGCATGTCACTCATGGAAAAGCGCGTTGCATAGCGGAATACAGTGTCCGTCGGGTCGGGCAGGAGCGCGCCGTCTATCAGTACCGAGGCGGAATCGCGCTCGCCGTGCCCTATGTTTTTTCTTTTCGGCAGGGGAAAATAGCCGGTGCCGAGAAAGCGGAGTTTCATCGGAGCGTCTCCACGCGGTAGACGGTCATGTGGCGGTATACCTCGCCCCTTGCGTAAAAACCGGCACCGCGGTGTACGCAGTCCGGCTCCGATTGGGTTTCAAGGCAGAAGGCACCGTGCGTCACGCGGGGCACACCGCCGCGGAAATCCGGCTTGCCGGCAAGGAAATTGCCGATATAGAACTGCACGCCGTCCTGGTTTGTGTAAACGGACATTTTGCGTTTTCCGTTTGTCACCTCGGCCGCCAGTGCCAATTCGTATCCCATCACGGCATACTTGCGGTCTTTGTTCAGCACGTAGTTATGGTCGTAACCGACGAAGCCGCCGCCGACCCGTTCGCCTATTCTGTGCGGCATTCTGAAATCAAAGACCGTGCCGTCTACGGACGGGTGATTGCCCGTCGGAATCAGTTCATCGTTCACTTCCGTGTAGCGGTCGGCATATATCGTTACGACATGGTCGTCCACCGTGCCGCCGAATCCGTCCAGATTGAAATAGGCGTGGTTGGTCAGAGCGATGGGGGTTCTTCCGTCCGGCACGGCCGTATAGTCGATGAGAAGCGCCGCACCTTCGAGACGGTACGTCACGCGCACGTCAAGGGTGTGCGGAAATCCTTCCTCACCGTCCGGGGAAACGTAGCGGAAGGTGACGCTGTCGTCCGTCGCCTTTTCCGCCGTCCAGAGACGGTGGTCAAAACCGTCGCCGCTGTGCAGACAGTTGTTGCCTTCGTTTTTCGTCACCCGGTACAGTTTTCCGTCCATCGGAAAAGACGCCCCCGCAATGCGATTGGCCACGCGGCCGATAACGGCGCCCTGATGGGATTCGTCCGCAAGGTAATCGCCCAGCGTGTCAAACCCGCCGACAATGTCCGTGTCACCGACGCGGAAATTCACAATCGTCGCCCCACGTGTCATGACGCGGAGCGTCGCTTCGCCACTTTGCAGAGTGTAAACATCCACCGCTTCGCCTGTCGGAAGCGTGCCGAACCGTTCTTTCAACATAAAAGTACCGTCCTGTTTTTTTTGTTTATTTTTCTTTGGCCAGTAAGAGCGCAATCTGTACGGCATTGGTGGCCGCGCCTTTGCGCACCTGGTCGCCCGAGCACCAAAGAGCAATGCCGTTCTCAAATGCGAGGTCGCGGCGGATACGTCCGACAAAGACGGTATCCTGATCCGACGTGTCAAGCGGCATGGGGTATTTTTTATTGGCGGGGTCGTCCACCAGGCGGCACCCGTCCTCTTTTGCTATCTGTTCTCTGACATTCTCCGGCGAAAGTTCGTCCTCCGTGTAGACCGAGACGGCAATGGACTGCGAACGTACCACGGGCACGCGCACGCAGGTGCACGTCACGCGAAGATCAGGCAGGTGCAGAATCTTGCGTCCCTCGTTTTGCATTTTCATCTCTTCCGTCGTATATCCGTCGTCGAGAAAGGAGCCGATATGCGGAATGAGGTTTTCCGCAATCTGATAGGGGAAAACCCGGCATTCCGTCGGGCGTCCCTCGGAAATCGCGCGCACCTGTTCGGAAAGTTCGACTGGGCCGCCCGCACCCGCGCCGCTGACAGCCTGATACGTGGCCGCCACCATGGAGCGAATTTTCGAGAGTCTGCCGATGCCCTTGACGGCCATCAGCGTGAGAATCGTCGAGCAGTTGGGGTTGGAGATAATGCCGTGATGCCGGCTGGCGTCCTCCGGGTTGATTTCCGGAATGACGAGCGGTACGCCGTCATCCATTCGGAACGCGCTGGAATTATCCACGAAAACGGCACCCGCCGCCACAATGGCCGGAGCAAACCGTCTCGCAAGGTCGGCGGACGCCGCGCCGAGCACAATGTCGGCACCGGCAAACGCCGCCTCTGTCGCTTCTTCCACCGTCAGTATCTCTCCGCGGAAGGGCATTTTTTTGCCCGCACTTTTCGCCGAGGCGAAGAGGCGTAGCGAGCGGATAGTGAAGTCTCTTTCGTCGAGAACCTTCATCATTTCCCGGCCGACTTCTCCCGTCGCGCCGAGGATAACTACATTATATAACTTTTTCATGAAAAAATCAATATCCTTTTCTTCTTTTGCAGTAAATTTTCCGTCAGGTAAAACTTTCGTAGAGCGTGCGGATGGTGTCGCCGAAGTCGGCGTCCATCACGCCGACGATGATGTTGATTTCTTCCGACCCCTGAACAATCATACGGATGTTGATGCCGCGGGTGCCGAGGGCGGCGAAAATTTTACCGGAAACGCCAGTGTTGCAGGCCATGCGCCGTCCGACCACCGCGACGAGCGACACTCCATCGCATACCTTGACGGAGTCCGGCGCGCATTCTCTCTGAATGTCGGCCATCAGCGCGTGCAGAACATAGGTGAGTTCTTCCGTGGCAATCACGAGGGAGAAACTGTCCACACTGCTCGGAATGTGTTCCACATGCAGGCGGTATTTTTCCGTCAGTTCAAGCACGCGGCGAATGAAGGAGATGTCGTCGGTCATGCGGTTTTTGTTGACCGTGATGATGGAATAATGCTTCTTTCCCGTAATGCCCGTGATAAAACGGCGGCGCTCCTCCTCGCTGTCGTCCGCGAAGGATTCCATAATCAGCGTGCCTTCCGCTTCGGGGGCTTGCGTATTCTTAATATAGAGGGGAATGTTTGCCTGTCGGACGGGGAAGACGGTTTCTTCATGCAGCACCTCCGCCCCCATGTAGGAGAGTTCGCGCAGTTCACTGAAAGTGATGCGGCGGATGGGTTTCGGATTTTCGACGATTTTCGGGTCGGCCATCAGAATACCGCTGACGTCCGTCCAGTTCTCATAACAGTCGGCCGAGAGCGCCGCCGCGGCGATGGCGCCCGTTACGTCCGAACCGCCACGTGAAAAAACATGTATCTTTTTATCGGGAAGTACACCGTAAAATCCGGGCAGAACCATATTTTTGTGAATTTTTTCGAGTTCGCGGAGCGCGGCATACGTTTTTTCGTAGTCTACGGTTCCGTCATAACGGAAGAACAGCCATTCGGCGGCATCCACAAAATCGTATCCGAGATATTCCGCCATCAGTCTTGCATTCAGGTATTCTCCGCGCGACACAATGTCGTCAACGGAGGACTTCTGATTCATGCCCGCGCGCGTCTCGGCCAGCCATGTTCCGATGTTGTCGGACAGGCCGCAGCAGGCCGCGATATCAAGATATCTTTTCGCGATATTGTTCCATATGTCGTCATATGCCACCTTGTACTGAATGTGCGCGTGGCAGATGTAGAGAAGGTCGGTGACCTTGTTGTCGTCTTTGTATCTTTTGCCGGGCGCGGAAACCACGACGACGCGGCGGGCGGGGTCGGCCAGCACAATATCACGGACTTTGCGGAAATTTTCCCCCGACGAGAGGGAAGACCCGCCGAATTTAACGATTTTTAACATAGCAGTCGGTTGCCTTTCTTCTTTCGGAAATATGCTTTTTTATCGGCCGCCGATGGCGGCGCAGGCTTCGGCAGACAGCCCGGCCGCGAACGCCGTCGGGTCGGAGGTCTGTACTTCTTTCATGATATGACGGATTTTTCCCGGAGTGAGCGGTACGGTGACGACAGCACCGGAGAGACGGTGGAGAATCCCGCAACCGGAAAGAACCGAGCGCGTACGGATATAATAAGGATGGGCGCAGGCCTCCGTATCGCCCGCGGCGGGGGTCAGGGACACCTCCGTCCGTCCGGAACCGTCGCGGATGTCAAGCAGGTCTTCGGCCAGTGCCATGCCTGTCGGGTCTTTGCCGGCACCCTGTCCGATAAAGGACAGCCGTCCGACGCGTTCCCCGACAAGGGTAATGCAGTTGAAGTTTTCGCGCACGGCACCTTCCGTCGAAGTTTTCGGCAGGAGGCACGGCTCGACGTACGCGGTGATTTTTCCGTCCTTCTCTTCGGCATATGCCATCAGTTTGCAGACATAGCCCATCGCGTCAAACGCTCTGACGTCCGCCTTCGTGATATGCCGGATGCCCATGGTGGGTACGTCATCCTCCGTCACCACGGCGCCGAAGGCCAGCGAGGCGGAGATGGCGCACTTGCGGCGGACGTCGGGACCGTCGATGTCCGCCGTCGGGTCGGCTTCCGCGGATCCGAGGCGTTGCGCCTCGGCGAGCGCTTCGGC
>CAKRWK010000092.1 GCA_934417455.1 uncultured Eubacteriales bacterium | reverse complement strand
GCGCCGAGAAGGGCGCCGCTTTCCTCGTCCGTCATGCGGTAGGTGAAGGCGCCGGAGAGGGGAATGCCGAGGGCGGCGGCGGTGGCCGCGCGCTCAGCCTCATTCTGTGCCGGAGTGACTCTGAACATGGCTTACTCTCCCTTTGTCACGTTGTCCGTCGCCCGGTAGAGGGCGGCCACTTCCTTATCCGTCAGATAGCGCCATTTGCCCATCGGCAAGCCGTCGAGTTTCAGGTCGCCGACGGAGAGACGGGACAGGCGTTTGACCGTCAGTCCGACGGTCTCGCACATCTTTCGTATCTGCCGGTTGCGGCCTTCGTAGAGCGTCATTTTCATAACGGTGCCACTCTCGTCGCTCTCGCCGAGCAGAACGTCCACCGGACGGATTTTGTAGCCGTCAATCACCATGGGGGATGTCAGTTTTTCGTATTGTTCGTCGCTGACGGTGCCGGCCACCTTGACGCGATAGACCTTTGCCACCGTGTGTGACGGGTGCGTCAGGCGGTTTTTCAGTTCGCCGTCGTCCGTCAGGAGAAGGAGTCCTTCCGAAATCATATCCAATCGTCCGATGGGATAGATTCTCGTGTTCACGCCGTCAATCAGTTCCGTCACGCACTTTCTGCCGCGATCGTCCGATGTGGCGGACAGGTAGCCGCGGGGCTTGTTCAGTATGATGTAGACGTGTTCTTTTTTCGGCTGAAATACGATGCGACGATTTTTGTATGTAACCGTATCTTTCACCGGGTCGATTTTACAGCCGATTTCGGCCGGATGTCCGTTGACCGAAACGCGGCCGAGGCGGATTTCCTCTTCGGCGGCGCGGCGGGACATCAGTCCCGCGTCCGCCATAAATTTTTGCAGTCTTTCCGTTGCCATATCAAAGTCCTTTGTATTTTTGTGCTCATTTTCCGAAAATGCCGAAAAACGAGCTTTCTTTTTTTGCTTCGGGTACATCTTCCGCGGCATACAGCGGTACCGTTTTCCACAGTTTTTCCTCGCGGAAGACAAGCACGGAACCGAGAATGTCGCCTTTCTTCACGGGTGTCGCCGTAAAGCGGCATAACCGTACATCCGTGCGGTAAGGCACCTCGTCTTTTGGGCAGATGAACGAAATGTCTCCGACGTTATGCACGGGAACTCTCTCCGCCGTTCCGCCGATGACGGGCACGTTGAAGGTCATTTCACCGTCGGCGGCCACCGTGCGCCGCTCCACGCGGGAAAATCCTTCGTCAAGCAGACGCGTGTGGTCCCGCCAGTCGTCCGGCGCCGCAATGGTGACGGCAATCAGCAATACACCGTCTCTCTCCGCCGCGCTGACAAGACAGCGCCCGCTTTTTTTCGTAAAGCCGGTTTTGACGCCGACGGCACCGTCGTAGAGAAGGAGCATTTTGTTATGATTGACAATCAGGCGCGCACTGTCGCCTTCGCCGATGATTTTCTTCCGCGTGGAAACCAGCATGCGGAATTTTTCGTTTTCCATGGCCGCGGCGGACAGAGCGGCGAGTTCTTTTGCCGTCGTGTAGTGCGTTTCGGCGTCAAGGCCATGCGGATTTTCAAAATGCGTATCCGAAAGGCCGAGTTCTTCGGCCTTTTCGTTCATCATACGGACGAAATTCTCCTGCGTTCCCCCGACGGTGACGGCAATCGCCGTTGCCGCGTCGTTGGCACTGCGGAGCATCAGTCCGTAAAGCAGATCGCCGAGGGTGATTTTTTCACCTTCGCGTAAGTACAGGGATGACCCTTCAATGCCGACCGCCTCGGGCGGCACGGTGACCACCTCGTCGGGGTTCCCGTTCTCCAAGGCAACAAGCGCCGTCATGATTTTTGTCGTGCTTGCCATCGGCAGGCGCATATCCCCGTTCTTTTCGTAAATATAGGTGGCAGTTGTCGGCTCGTAGAGTGCCGCCGACCGGGCGCTGACGCCGACGTCCCCCTCGGAAAACACAAGCCGGGTAAAAAGGGAGACAAGCAGACATATGAGAATCAGCACAGAGAGTGCCGCGGGCAGTCGGGGACGAAACATAAGAAAACTCCTTGATAACAGACATTCGTTATGCTGTTAGTATCGGAGATTCCTTCTTACTATATACGGTGGAAAATGTCGGGTTATGTCAATAATTTTTGTCAAAAAAGCACATCTTTTATCTTTTTCAGGATGTCGGGCGCATCGGCTATCAGGTCGGCCACTTTTCCGACGGCTCCGCCGCCGTTGTCGGCAACGGGAATCAGCCGTATATCGGCGTCCGCCCCCACCGTGAGAAAAGCCATCGGCGTAATGGTGACGCCCGTACCGCCCCCGCCGCCAAAATTCTGCGGCGCAACAATGCGGCGCCCGCCGTAGTCCACGCCACCCGTCGCAAAAGCCACGGTGACTTTGGAGACGGGAATGACCGTCACGCCCGCGGCGGTTTCAATCGGCGTGCCGAGACAGGTATCGCCGCCCGTAAAGTTCCGTATGCCGTCAAGAGACGTACGGATAAGTTCGCTCATTTGGTTTTCCGCCATCTGTTCTTCTTTCCTTTCGTTTTGCATATGCGTTGCAGAAGAACAAAAAGGCCGAGTAAAAAAGCAAACAACAGATCGGCAACGGCAAAGCGCAGGCGCACACTGCCGGACGGTACGCCGTCCCGTACCAGCGCCACCGCGTCTTCTTCTGCCTGTATGTCGGCCGTGTGCCCGGCGAACAGGGCGAATATACATCCGGCGACGGCCGATGCCGCACCGTAAACGGCGGCATTTTGCCAGTTCTTTGTCGGAATGTCAAGGGACATGACCGAAACAGAGATTCGTCGCGGCAGAAAGGCGAGAACGCGGCGGGCGGCCGGCAGCCAGACCGCCGGCGGGAGTTTTTTCTTTGCTTTTTTATTCGTCTTTTTCTTCTTTGTACCAGTATGCCCATCCGAACGGAAAATCATGCCGGAAAAAATCAGACGCACATATACGACGGCGCCGTCGCCGGCATATACCGTCAACGTCACAGGCAAAGACAGAAAAACAAGAAGAAAAAGCAGGAGCAGCAGTATGCGGAAAGCGGCCATAAAAACCTCGGGTAAAACGTTTATGTAGGCCGTGTTTTTACCGTATATTATTCTTCGCCGTCTTCGGGCAGCATCCCGTTATCCGCAGAGAAGGTTTCGCTTTTCGTGTCGGTTTCCGTCGTATCCGCGGGGACGGTTTCGCTCTCCGTGATGGCTTTTGTCGTATCTGTCGGGGCAGGTTCGTCTTCCGACAGGTCATCGACGGGGATGTCGTCCTCGGCGGACGGTTCGTCGTGAATATCATCTTCGGCAGACGGCTCGTCCGTCGGTTCGGCCGGGGCTTCCGTGGCGGACGCTGCCGCCTCTTTTGTGCCTGTATCCGTCACATCGGCGCCCGTATCCAACGGTTCCGTCTCTTCGCCTTCCGCGACTTCTTCCGCATTGGAAGCACCGGCGAACATGTTCGTCACGTCCTCCGACGCCGTCGGAAGTTCGGAAATATCGCTGAGACCGAAACAGCGTAGAAAATCCTTTGTCGTGCCGTACAGCATGGGACGGCCGGGCGCGTCCATACGTCCGACGCACTCGATAAGGCCGCGGTCGAGCAGGTTGTTCATGGCGTAGGAGGAATCGGCTCTGCGGAGCGTATCGACAAAAATACGCGTGACGGGTTGATTATAAGCCACAATGGCCAGTGTTTCCATGGCGGACGAGGAAAGCGAACCGCTTTTGCGCACGCCGAGGGCGTCACGGATTTCGTGCAGATAATACTCCTTGGTACAGAGTTGGCAGGCGTCGGGAAATGTCAGAAGAATGACGCCGCGCGGAATGTCCGGATGATTGTATTTGAGGGAATATTCAAACGTCAGGTCTTTGACTTTCCCCGGCGTCATCTGCAGAACCCTGGCGATGGTGGCATATGACAGCGGGTGCCCCGCCGCAAACAGCATGGCTTCCAGCGCTTCTTCAAAAACAACCTCGCGTACCTCTTCGCCCGGCGCATCGGCCGCCGGTGCGGGGGCGGGAGCAGCTTCTTTTGCCGGCACCTCGGGTGCCGCTTCTTTTTTGTTTTTTTTCGTACTCATAGTCTATCCTTTCTCACAGCCGGTATGCGGTACCGTTACGCGTTTTCCGCGCCGTTTTCACTTTCTTTTTCCGCTTCTTCGGCGGCGCGTTCCTCCGCGTCGAATTCGCTTTCGCTGATGTCACCCGGCACGTAGTGCGGATTCAGGCGGAATTTCATGTCAAGACCGTTCGTGTCATACTCCGGGCCGTCCTCCGTATAGGTCACGGTGGTGATGGTAATGCGGTGAATCTTTATCATTTCAAGCACGCCCATGAACCTTGCCACAAGTTCCGCGCGCGAGTCGGCGTCTTTCAGCAGAAAGAAAAGCGACGCTTCTTCCTGTTCTTCAAGTAGGGCGGCGATTTCTTCGATTTTTTCTTCGACCGACACAACGTGGTGCTTGATCAGCGGAGTGACAAGGTCGGTGGGTTTGCGTTCCGCCTCCGCTACACGTATGCGCCGCAGAACGGAATTGAGCGCGCGGAGCATGAGCTTCGGGTCGAGATTCAGCGGCAATCCCTTTTCGGGCGGTACGGCATCGGTCTCCTTGACGACACGCCCCGAATAGATCACATACCGCGGAAGAAGTTCCTTGACGGCGAGTTTTGCCTGCTGATACAAAAGAAGGGCATTGGCGATTTCGCGGCGCGGGTCGTTCTCCGTGCCTTCCTCGTGGGGCAGAATCATTTTGCTTTTGATGAGCATGAGTTCGCTTGCCATCACGATGAATTCGCTGGCAATATCGGGGTCCATTTTTTTTGCTTCTTCGATATACGCGATATACTGGTCGCAAATCAGCACGATGGGAATGTCCGTAATGCTGACCTTGTTCTTACTTATCAGAGTAAGAAGCAGGTCGAGGGGACCTTCAAACTGGTCGAGCCGGTAGGTAAGCGGTTCTATCATGACAAAAGACCTTTCTTCGGAGAGGGAAAAATTAAAGGAAAGAAAGAAACGGAATCAGCGTCCACAGACGGAACATCAGCCCGGAGAGACCGGAAATCGCATAGCCGAGCAGGTCGGAGAGGGACAGAATCGTCGCAATCACGCGGATGACAGGCGAGGCCGCGAGCGCCGGGACGGACAGAAGAATGTTCGCCACCGCGTCGCCGACGAGGAGCCATCCGAGCACGCAGAAGTAAATCACCCGCTCTTTTTTCAGAATCGCATAATACGCTTTCGGCGGCAGAATCAGCCCGAGCAGGCGGGAACCGTCGAGCGGCGGAACGGGAATCATGTTGAACACGGCAAGGCCGAGGTTGATCTGATGAAAAAGCAGAAAAAAGGTGAGCGTGTAAACGGCTATGTTATAGCCGAAATCGGATGTGTAGGTGATGGCCGACAACCCTTTGTAGAGAAGCAGGTACACCGGCACGGTAAACAGCGCCAGCAGAAGGTTGGAGAGCGGTCCTGCCGCCGCCGTCAGAGCACAGTCCCGCCGCGGCTTTTTGAAATTGCGCATGTTGATGGGCACGGGTTTGGCCCAGCCGAAGTGGAACAGTACCAT
>CAKRWK010000091.1 GCA_934417455.1 uncultured Eubacteriales bacterium | reverse complement strand
GGACAAGGTCATGTATGACCTGACCGCCGATGACATGTTCATCGTCGTCCATATCCAGTTTTGTGGGAATATAGTCGCCCATCTGGCTCTTCTTGGAAAGGTCGAAAACTGCGGTTCTGGCGCGGTAAATCTGCCCCTTGTCGGTGAAGAACAGAACTTCCCCGCGGTTGTCCGTATCCTCTTCATATACGACAAAGTCGCCTTCCTTGAGTTTCTGCTCGTCGGTGCCTTTCATGGCCTGTGCCGACAGTTTTTTGAAATACCCGCCGTGCGTCAGGACAAGGCGGCAGGCATAGTCCTGGAAGAAAAGTTCTTCCGTATCGGCACCTGTCAGTGCCTGCGCATCATAAAGGATTTCCGTTTTACGCGGTTTTCCGTACTTTTCTTTGATGGCTTTCAACTGTTCTATGATTTTGGCTTTCAGTTTCAACTCATCGCGCAGGATATCTTCAATTTCTTTGATGGCCGCTTTCAGCCCTTCGATTTCTTTGATACGGTTGAGGATGTATTCGCGGTTAAGATTGCGGAGTTTGATTTCCGCGATGTACTCTGCCTGCACCGTTGTCAGGGAAAATCCTTTGGCAAGGTTGGGAACAACATCGCTCTCTTTTTCCGTGCTACGGATAATGCGAATGGCCTTGTCAATGTCAAGCAAAATGGCGCCAAGACCGTTCAGAAGATGCAGTTTGTCCTGCTTTTTCTGAAGTTCAAAACGAAGTTCCCGTGTCAGGCACTGCGAACGGAAACGAATCCATTCAAGCAGAATGCTTTTGACGCCGAGTTGGTGTGGCGTTCCGTCAATCAGTATATTGAAGTTGCAGTCCTCGTTGCGTTCGAGTTCCGTGGTGGAAAACAGTTTTTTCATCACGTGTTCCGGGTCGGCATCGCGCCGCAGGTCAACGGTCAGTTTGAAACCGTTGAGGTCAATGGCATCACGGACGTCAGTTATCTCTTTGACTTTACCGGTTTTGACAAGTTCCGTGATTTTTTTCATAATGATTTCAATGCAGGAACTGTACGGGATTTCGAGAATATCAATGCAATTCTGTTCCTTGACGTATTTGTATTTTGCACGGACGCGGATACTGCCCACACCGGTTTCGTAAATTTTTTTCATTGCCTCCCGATCGTACAGAATCTGTGCGCCGCCCGGAAAATCCGGGGCCTTGATAAGGTCAAGAAGGCGGTCCGTCGTCGTGTTTGGATTTTTCAGGAGTGCGATGGTTCCGTCACATACTTCACCGAGGTTGAAAGAACAGATGGAGCACATCATACCGACGGCAATACCGAGGTTCGGAGAAACGAGAATGTTCGGAAACGTGGTCGGAAACAAAACGGGTTCTTTGGTCGTATTGTCATAGTTCGGAACAAAATCAACGGCATCTTTATCAATTCCGCTGAATAATTCCTGGCAGAACGGGTCAAGTTTGGCTTCCGTATAACGGGAAGCCGCATAGGCCATATCACGGGAATACTGCTTTCCGAACGACCCCTTCGAGTCAATGAACGGATGCAGAAGCGCTTCGTTGGCACGGGTCAGTCGCACCATGGTTTCGTAAATGGAAGAGTCGCCGTGCGGATTCAGATGCATGGTCTGACCGACAATATTGGCGCTTTTCACTTTCGGCCCGTTCAGTAGTCCCATCTTGTACATGGTATAAAGAAGTTTGCGGTGCGATGGTTTGAAGCCGTCAATTTCCGGCAGAGCGCGGGAAACGATAACGCTCATGGCATACGGCATATAGTTTTTCTCGAGAGTCTCCGTAATGGGCTGTATCATCGGCTCCGATTCGTTTTCTCTGAAATCTTCCGGCTGAATTTTTGTCTTTTTTCTTGCCATGTGCTGTTGTCCCTTTCGTGAATTCCCGTTTTTGTCTTATCCGTGAAGTCGCACAATCTGGTAGGCAGCCGCCCGGATCATGCGATTGTAAAGTGCCAGTCCGATGCCGTCTTTATCCGGCAAGGGTGCGTAAATGGCACAAAAGTCACATTTGTCCGCTTCTCTGAGGAGATAGAAAAGCGTATGCGCCTGCATGGCCGTATCCGCCCGTGAACCGAAATCATAGACGGTGACCTCCGGCAGGGCCGTATGAAAATCCGCCGCCTCTTCCCTGTAGGCCAAAACGGCAATGTGTTCCGTTCCCTGTCCGCTTATATAGCGGATTTTTTCCTCCGGTGTACCGTCAAGAAGAAACACCGGTGCTTTCGGTGCGTAATGTCTGTATTTCATACCGGGCGAAAGGACTTTTTCCCCCGGTTTCAGTGCGCCCGTCACCGCGTCCGATACGGACACACGACCGACCACGCAACGTAAGTCTTCCAAGGTAATTTTGCCAGGCCGAAGAAGAATCAGCGAACCGTCGTCTTCTACTTTGACAATGGTGGATTCCAATCCGAATGCCGAATCGCCGCCGTCGATAATCATATCGACGCGTCCGTTCATGTCGTCTACGACATGCGCCGCATGCGTCGGTGACGGTGCCCCCGAGAGATTGGCAGATGGCGCCGCAATCGGTACGCCGCTGTATTCTATCAGCCGATGGGCTATCGGGTCGGAAGGACAGCGGACAGCCACGGTGGGCAGACCGCCGCGTGTTTGGGGCGGAATGACAGGACGGGACGGTAAAATCACCGTCAACGGTCCGGGCATAAATGTGCGTGCCAACTTTTCGTACGTTTCATCGGTAAACGCATATTTTGCCGCATCTTCCGGTGCGGCAATATGTATAATCAGGGGGTTGTCGGACGGACGTCCATTCGCCTTGTATATTTTTTACGCCGCTTCGGCGCTCGTTGAATCCGCGCCCAGACCGTACACCGTTTCCGTAGGGAAAACAACCGTACCGCCCCGACGGATAATACCGGCAGCGCGACGGATATTCCCGTCGGCAACGGCGTCAAGCGCTCTCACAGTCACAATTTCAGTTGTCATCCGTTTGTCCCTTCAGTTTTTCCGCGATTTCCGCGGCCGCAAGCGCGGAAAGCATCTCGTCCATATCCCCGTTCATAAAGCGGTCGAGCGAATACAGTGTCTTTCCTATACGATGGTCGGTCACGCGAGACTGCGGATAATTGTATGTCCGGATTTTTTCGCTCCTGTCACCGCCGCCGACCTGCGCTTTGCGCGAGGAAGCGATGGCATCGTCACGTTTTTTCTCCTCCGCGGCAAAGAGACGCGCGCGAAGAATGCGCATGGCCGTTTCGCGGTTCTGCAGTTGGCTGCGCTCACTGTCACACTCCACCACAAGTCCGCTCGGTTTGTGCGTCAGTCGCACGGCCGATTCCGTTTTGTTGATATGCTGACCGCCGGCGCCGCTGGATTTACAGGTCTCAAAAACGACATCGGATGGCGAAATATGCACCTCCACGTCCTCGACTTCCGGCAACACCGCCACCGTGACGGCCGACGTCTGTATACGTCCGCCCGATTCCGTTTTCGGAATGCGCTGAACGCGATGTACGCCGCTTTCGTATTTGACGCGCGCATAAGCTCCCTCGGCGCCGACGGTAAAGGTAATGTCCTTATATCCGCCGAGTTCCGTCGGCGTCGAACCTGTCACATGCACGGAAAATCCGTGCGCAGCCATATACATGCTGTACATGCGGAAAAGGTCGGCTGCAAACAGTGCCGCTTCTTCTCCGCCCGTGCCCTGCCGGATTTCCATGACAACGTTACGGTCGTCCTCCGGGTCGTGCGGAAGAAGGAGAATGCGGATTTCTTCTTCCCGCACCTGCAGTTCTCCGAGACTTCTGTTCCGCTCTTCGGCGGCCAAAGCGGTAAGTTCGCCGTCGGCCGACGGGTCTTTCAGAACATCTTCGGCTTCGTGCAGGGATTTTTTTGCCGCCGTATACGCAACGTATGCGTCATGGAGCGGTGTCAGTTTTTTATATTCTTTCATCAGCGCCGTATAACGCGGCATGTCGGCGATGATTTCCAGCAGCGTGACGGACCGTTCGATTTCACGGTAACGGTCTGCCATTCTGCCGAGTTCTTTTTCAAAATTCATCGGATGAAGGCGACAAACGCTTCATAGGTAGCATACAGGTCGGCTTTGGAAATGACCTCATACGGTGCGTGCATGGAAATCACAGGCACACCGATATCCACTGTTTCGATGTTATGGTTGGCAATATATTTCGCAACGGTTCCTCCGCCGCCCTCGTCCACACGGCCGAGTTCCGCCGTCTGCCATGCCACGCCGGCATCCGCAAAAATGCGGCGCACAAAGCCGACAAATTCGGCAGAGGCATCGCTGCTACCGGATTTTCCGCGGGCACCGGTAAATTTGCACAGAGCCGTGCCGCAGGAAACAAGCGAACTGTTTCTCTTTTCGTATACTTCGGCAAAATTCGGGTCGTACGCGGCCGTTACATCGGCACTCAGACATTTGGATGCCGTACGTGCGGCTCTCGGATTTTTGCCGAGAGAGACGGCAATTTCTTCGAGAATATCAATCAGAATATCGGCCTGCATACCCGTGACTCCCTCGGAACCGATTTCCTCTTTGTCCGCCAGTGCAACAATCACGGTACGGTCGGTATCTTCCGAGGAAAGAAGCGCCGTCAGCGCGGGATAGGAGCAGACGCGGTCGTCATGACCGTAGCCACCGACAAACGCGCGGTCAAAACCGATGTCCCTCGCCTTAAAGGCGGGCACGAGACAAAGTTCCGCACTCATGAAATCTTCTTCCGTCATGCCGTATTTCTCGTTGAGGATAGACAGTACATTCAGCTTGATTTTATCGCTGACGTCCTCATCATTGTACGGAATGCCGCCGACAAGAATGTTCAGCGTCTCGCCGCGGATGGCCTGTCCGAGCGGTTCGGACGACTGTTTGGCGGCAAGGTGCGGCAGAAGGTCGTTGATGTAAAAGACAGGGTCACCTTCATCTTCCCCGACCGTCACACGCACGGTCGTACCGTCGGCCAGAACCACAACGCCGTGCAGGGCGAGCGGCATAGCCGTCCACTGATACTTTTTGATACCGCCGTAATAGTGCGTTTTAAGGAAGCCCATGCCGGCTTCTTCGTACAGAGGCACCTGCTTCAGATCCAGACGCGGGTTGTCGATATGCGCGGCAATGATACGGGCTCCTTCCTTTTCAATGTCGTCGTGTCCGACACGGAACAGGATAATGCTCTTGTCGTGGTTATTATAGTATCTTTTGTCGCCGGCTTTCAGTTTATCACCGAGTCTGTATTCGGTGTATCCGGCTTTTTTTGCCATATCGACGGCAACGGTCACGGCTTCTCTTTCCGTTTTGGCGACATCAAGAAATTTCTTGTATCCATCCGCATAATCAAACATGCGGGCCATATCCTCTGCCGTGGCGTGTTCATACACGTTCCTTTTTTTGTACACCAGTTTTTCCTCGGCAAGTTTGCCGACGCTTTTTTCTTCTGCCATGGTATTTAACCTCCGTTTATTCCGAAATTTTTCTGCAGATGCGGTCAACCTGTGCTTCCAGAGAGGACAGGTCGCCGTCGTTTTTTATCTCATCGTCACACAGGCGGACAAGTTCGGCGTCGTCTACGGCGGAGGTGAGGCAAACGTATCGGTCTCTCTCGCAAACTACGG
>CAKRWK010000090.1 GCA_934417455.1 uncultured Eubacteriales bacterium | reverse complement strand
TTGAAAAATACACCCTGGAAGCGGCGAAAGCGTAAGGAGGAAAGCAAATGTATCGTTCTCATGTATTGATCTGCGGCGGTACCGGATGTACGTCGTCGCACAGCCCGGCCTTGCGCGCGAAACTGGCCGAAGAACTGAAGGCCAAGGGACTGGATGAAGAAATTCAGATTGTGCAGACCGGTTGTTTCGGTCTTTGTGCTCTCGGTCCCGTCATGATTGTCTACCCGGAAGGAACGTTCTACAGCCGCGTAACGGTGGAAGACATTCCCGAAATTGTGGACGAGCACCTGCTGAAAGGCCGTATCGTCGAACGGCTTGTATACAATGATCCCGGTCATGTCAAAGACCAGATTGAAGAGGCGGTAGCCACGTCTCTTTCCGAAACGGGCTTCTATAAAAAACAGAAGCGCGTGGCACTGCGTAACTGCGGCGTCATCAACCCGGAAAGCATCGAAGAATACATTGCCATGGACGGCTATTTCGCTTTGGCCAAAGTCCTCAAAGAAATGACGCCCGACGACGTTATCAACTGCATCACCGACTCCGGTCTTCGCGGCCGCGGCGGCGGCGGATTCCCCACCGGCCGTAAATGGAGTTTCGCAAAAGCATCCGCCGGCGACAAAAAGTACGTCGTCTGCAATGCGGACGAGGGCGACCCCGGTGCATTCATGGACCGTTCCGTTCTGGAAGGCGACCCGCACTGCGTGCTGGAAGCCATGGCCATCGCCGGTTATGCCATCGGCGCCGACGAAGGTTGGATTTACGTCCGTGCCGAGTACCCCATTGCCGTTGAAAGACTGAAAATCGCCATAAAGCAGGCTCGTGAAAACGGCCTTCTCGGCAAGGATATTTTCGGCAGCGGTTTCAATTTCGATATACATATCCGTCTCGGCGCCGGCGCGTTCGTCTGCGGCGAGGAAACGGCTCTCATGACGTCCATTGAAGGCAACCGCGGCGAGCCCCGTCCCCGTCCGCCCTTCCCTGCCGTCAAGGGTCTGTTCGGTAAACCGACTGTGGAAAACAACGTCGAAACTTTTGCCAACATTCCGCAAATCATTCTGAAAGGTGCCGACTGGTTTGCCTCCATGGGCACGGAAAAATCCAAAGGAACCAAGGTTTTCGCGCTCGGCGGAAAAATCAAGCATACGGGTCTTGTCGAAATTCCGATGGGCACAACGCTACGCGAAATCATTGAAGAAATCGGCGGCGGCATCCCGAACGGAAAGAAATTTAAAGCCGCACAGACGGGCGGTCCTTCCGGCGGATGTATTCCCGCCAGCCTTATTGACACAAAGGTGGACTACGACAACCTGATCTCCATCGGCTGTATGATGGGTTCGGGCGGTCTGATCGTCATGGACGAGGACACCTGTATGGTCGATATGGCGAAGTTCTTCCTGGAATTTACGGTCGACGAGTCCTGCGGCAAATGTACCCCCTGCCGTATCGGTACACGCCGCCTGCTCGAACTTCTGAATAAAATCACCGACGGAAAAGGCACTCTCGAAGACCTTGACCGTCTCGAAGAACTCTGCAACTACATTAAACAGAACTCTCTCTGCGGCCTCGGACAGACAGCCCCGAATCCCGTCCTTGCCACGCTGAAATTCTTCCGTGACGAGTATGTGGCGCACGTCGTTGACAAAAAGTGCCCGGCCGGTGTCTGCAAACGGCTGTTGACCTTTACCATTGACAAAGACAAGTGCATCGGTTGTAGCAAGTGTGCGAGAAACTGCCCTGTGGATACCATTCATAAAACCGACTATGTCGCTCCGGGTCACAAACTCCCCTCTTTCGAGATTGACCCGTCCAAATGTATCAAGTGCGGCGCCTGCATGGCAGGTTGTAAGTTCGGCGCTATCTCTAAGAAATAAGGATGGAAGAAAATATGGAAATGCTGAATGTAAAAGTCAACGGTATCGCTGTCAGCGTGCCTAAGGGCGCCACCATCCTGGAAGCCGCCCGCAAAGCGGGTGTGGAGATTCCCACGCTCTGCTACATGAAAGAAAAGAACGAAATCGGCGCCTGCCGTATCTGCGTGGTGGAAGCCACCGGTACCCGCGGTCTTGTCACGGCCTGCGTGTATCCCGTCACGGAAGGCATGGAAATTCAGACGAACACGCCGAAAGTCAGAGCCGCAAGAAAAACGACGCTGGAACTGATTCTTTCCGCGCATGACAAAAACTGTCTCTCCTGCGTTCGTTCCACCAACTGCGAACTTCAAAAACTCTGTCTTGAATACGGTGTGGATTCCAAAGCGTTTGAAGGATTCGCTCCGAAATACGAACTTGACTGTTCCGCACCGCACCTTGTCCGCGACAACAACAAGTGCATTCTCTGCCGTCGCTGTATCGCGGCCTGCAAAGAACAGTATGTCGCTGTCATCGGTGCCAACAACCGCGGCATGGATACCTGCATCGGTCAGGCCTTCGACCTGCCGCTCGGCGAAACGCCCTGCATCTCCTGCGGACAGTGCACGGTTGTCTGCCCCACGGGCGCGCTTGTCGAACATGACGACACGGACAAAGTCTGGGCGGCGCTTGCTGACCCGACCAAGCACGTCGTCGTGCAGACCGCACCTTCCGTTCGTGCCACGCTCGGCGAATGCTTCGGCATGCCGATCGGAACCAACGTCGAGGGAAAAATGGTGGCCGCGCTCCGTCGCCTTGGTTTTGAAAAAGTGTTTGACACGGATACAGCCGCCGACTTCACCATCGTGGAAGAAGCAACCGAACTTCTCGAACGCGTCAAAATCGGCGGCACACTGCCGATGATTACCTCCTGCTCGCCCGGATGGATTCGTTTCTGCGAATACTATTATCCCGAATATCTCGGACATCTGTCTTCCTGCAAATCTCCTCAGCAGATGGGTGGCGCGCTTTTGAAAACCTACTGGGCGGATAAGATGGGCTACCGCGCGGAAGACGTGTTCGTCGTTTCGATTATGCCCTGCACCGCCAAGAAATTTGAGGTCGGCCGCGACGATATGTCCGCCGCCGGCGAAGGTATCGCCGATGTGGACGTCGCTCTGACGACGAGAGAACTTTCCCGCATGATAAGCCGTGCCGGTCTGAAATTTGAAGCACTTCCCGACGAAGAATTTGATCCCGCATTCGGCATATCCACCGGTGCCGCCGTTATTTTCGGCGCCACGGGCGGCGTTATGGAAGCCGCGCTCCGCACGGCCAACGACGTGCTGAACGGCAAAGACATGAAGGACATTGAATTCCATGAAGTGCGCGGCACCGCCGGCGTCAAAGAAGCGACTTACGACATTGCCGGTCTTCCCGTCAAAGTTGCCGTTGCTTCCGGCGCGGCCAACGCCAAATACGTGATGGACAAAATCAAGAGCGGCGAAGCCGACTGGACATTTGTCGAAATTATGGGTTGCCCCGGCGGTTGTGTCAACGGCGGCGGTCAGCCGATTCAGCCGCCGTATGTGCGCGACACGGTAGACCTGAAAACACTCCGTGCCAAGGCTCTCTACAAACAGGACGAGAAAATGCCCCTTCGTAAATCTCATGAGAACCCCATCGTCAAAGAAGTTTACGATACTTATTATCACGGGTCTTACGGTTGCGAAAAGGCACACCACGCTCTGCACACCACATACAAAGCAAGAAAAAGATATATCTGATAAAACAGAATACAAAAAAACGGCATCGGATGTCCGATACCGTTTTTTTGTATTCTGCCAGACATTAAATTCGTTTTTACAAAGTAACACCCGTTTTGTAAAACGCGATTTCGTGGTTCGGTTCGCTCTTTGCGCGGTAAGTTCCCTCTGCCGTACGCAAAAGAAGGTCAAAGAGTCCGTCCTCATCCATGGAATACGCGCCGAAGTCTATCCAGTTTTTCTTGAAATCGGCAATACGGTCGTTGGACGCGATTTTCAGCGTCGGAACAAACGTGGAGAACGGAGTTCCCCGTCCCGTGGTAAAGAGGACAATCTGCGCACCGGCGGCCGCCAGAGCCGTAGCGGCGATAAGGTCGTTGCCCGGTGCATTCAGAACGCTGACGCCCGGTCTTTTTACGGTTTCTCCGTACGCGAGAACATCGACGATGGCGGTGTGCCCCGCCTTTTCCACACAACCGAGAGATTTTTCTTCCAGTGTGGTAATTCCTCCCTTCTTGTTGCCCGGGCTCGGATTCTCATATACGGGAAAGCCGTTGTCGGTATAATACTTTTTGAAGTTTTCAATCATGTCCGTGTAGCGGCGGAATACATCACCGTCCGCACACTTGTTCATCAGTCGCTGTTCCGCTCCGAACATTTCCGGCACTTCCGTCAATACGGCCGAACCGCCATAGGAAACAACGCGGTCACTGATACGGCCGACCAGAGGATTGGCCGTAATACCGGAAAAACCGTCCGAACCGCCGCATTTGAGTCCGATACAAAGGTCGGAAAGAGGTACATCTTCCCGTTCGAGCGCCGCAGCACGACGGCAAAGGTCGGACAAAACGGAAAGCCCGTACGCAATCTCGTCTTCCACGTCCTGGCAGGAAAAAAAGTATATGTTTTTCCGTCCGAACGGTTCGAGATATGTGCGGATGCCGTCAAGGCTGTTGTTTTCACAGCCGAGGCCGACAAAAAGAACGTAGGTGGCATTGGGGTTCAGCGCCACGGCGCAGAGGAGTTTTTTGATATTTTCCGCATCTTCTCCGAGTTGACTGCAACCGAACGGATGGGTCAGCGCATATACGCCGTCCAGCATCCCTCCGACAAATTCCTGTGCGCGCCGCTCAAGTTCCCTGCAAACGCGGTTGACACAGCCCACCGTCGGTATAATAAAGATTTCGTTCCGGACGCCCGCACGGCCGTATTCACGGCGAAAGCCGCGGAATGTTTTCTCCCGCGCCGGTACATCGGAGGCCGCATACCGGTACGTGTAAGAAACGGATTCGTCAAGGTGCGATTTCAGATTGTGGGTATGCACCCAATCCCCTTTATGTATATCCTTTGTCGCACGGCCGATGACGGCGCCGTACTTTATCACAAAATCCCCTTTTTTTATATCGCACAGTGCCCGTTTATGACCGGCCGGAACGTCTCCCACGGCGCGGAGGAGAACTTCCACATTATCATCTTTGCTGATTTTCAGAGAGTTTTTCAAAACGACACCCCTTATTTTCGGTAATGAAGAAAAAGGCGCCGTCTTTACGGATTTTCATACACTGTAAAGACGGCATTTCTTATTTTACAACGAAAGCGTCAATTGCTTTCAGAAAATCGACCTTATCGTCCGTGTGTGCGATGACTTTGATGGGAGAAAGAAGGTCAAGGGAGAAAATTCCCATGATGGATTTGGCATCAACGACGTACCGCCCCTGCACAAGGTCAATTTCGTAATCCAGAAGCACAACCGTGTTGACAAATGTACGGATGTCCTGAATGGTTTTGAGTGTGATGTAAGTTTCGGACATAATATATCCCCTTTCTGAAATTTCTTCCGAGAATATTATAGCAAACTTATTTCCGTTTGTCAACTACCCAAAAGTCAATATTCGCAAGTTTTACCAACCTATCAGGGGCAACATTTTTAATTTCATTTTTTTGACGGTACGAACAGGCGGCCATTGACTTTTACCGCAAAATGTGTTATAATGG
>CAKRWK010000089.1 GCA_934417455.1 uncultured Eubacteriales bacterium | reverse complement strand
CATTTTTTCATCCAGCGTCAGAAGCCCCGACAGAAGTTCTCCGGCACCCGCATCCAGTTTTACGGCGCCGCGCAGACGTTCGGCCGCACCGTCTTTCAGTCGGTCGGCACCCGTCGATGCCGCACTCACGCCGGCCGTGTACCGAAGCATCCCGTCATAAAATTCCTTATAACTGTCAAGTTGTGCTTTCAGTCCGTCCACGGTGTCCGCACCGGCCGCCGCTTCGGTAACGGCCGCTTCTATCTGAGAGGTCACACTTTCGTCCGCCATGTTTTCGTCAATCAGACTCTGTATTTTCTCTTTCGTCTTTTCGGAAACAGTAGTTTTCACCGCATCGGTTTTCATCTGTTCATCCGTTTTGGCTTCCACGGTCGCGAGAATGCTTTCCGTCTGCATCTGCGCATCCACGGCAGCCTCCACGGCGGCCTGCTGTTCTTCGGATATCACCCCTGCGGCAATTCCGGCGGCATAGGTTTCGTCCGTCAGTCCCTGCGAGGCGAGCACCTGCGTTTTCACCTCGGCGCGCACGGCGGTCTCCACCTGCGCCTTCACGTTTTCACGCACCGCCGCCGTCACCCCGGCCGTCACCGCCTCGCGGTTCTCCTCGACCTTGGCCGTGACCGTGGCGAGCGCCTGTTTGCGTGCCGACGCACGGACGGCATCCGCATCACGCAGCGATGCCGAAACGGCCGTCAGGACATCGGCGTAGTTTTCCTTTGTCAGTTCGGGGACATTTTCCGCTCCCGCGGCAAGAAGTTGCGTGCGGACCGTCGACAAAAGCGTATCGAACACCGCCGCGGCGCCGCCCGTCAGTTCGTCGTTTTTCGAGACGAGCGCCGACAGTCCGTCGGACAGTTCTTTTGCCCCGGCCGACAGCGTACCCGCGCCGGTAACAAAGTCGGCGGTGCCCGTTTTCAGTGTGGCGGCGCCGGCGGCCAGACGGCGGATTCCGTCCGCCAGTTCCCCGGACTTTTCGGCCAGTGCCGACACACCGTCATACAGCGCTGAGGAACCGTCAAGAAGGTCTGTCATACCCGCTTTCAGTTCGGCCACCTTTTCTTCTATCTCGTCCGCTTTGTCAAACAGAGACGTGTCGATGCGGGAGAAAATATCGCTCGTCGCCAGTGTCACCGCGCCGCCCATGGCGAAGTTTTTCACCGTGGCGGAAATCTCGAAAGAAGACGGGATGTCATATTCCGACGCATCGGCATGCAGATTCTCCGAAAGTCCCGGGAAAGCGAGGCCGACGACGGTCATACGGTCGCCGACGGACGTCACCTTGCCCGAGGATACTTCAACATTGGAAAACTTATCCTTGTCGAGAAGAACGCCGGTCATCATGGCAAAGGGAACGTATACCTTTTCTGTTTTCCCGTTTTTTGTCACCGTTTTATAAGTATTGTTTACATAGTCAAACTTTATTGTTACCTTTCCGCTCTTCCCGGCGATGTCCGCGGCGGACATTTCCGTCCCGTCAAGGAAGTACGAAATTTTCAGTGTAACAGGCAGTTCCCCGTCGGAAGTTCCGCGGTAATAAATATCGTTGCCTTCCGCGTTCCAGACAATCCGACCGTCCTCCTCCGTGAAGGTTTCGTCCCCGCGGACGTTCTCAATATCCGAAAGATTGCTTTTGTCGACAACACTTCCCTCTCCGATGCCGGACAGGCGGGCGCTGACAATCAGTTTTTTCACCCGTCCCGAAGCGTCGGTTACGACATAAACGGTTTCGTCCTTTTCCGTGCCGACCGTCGCGCTTCCGTCGGTAGACGTGCCGGTTGTGCCCTCCCCTGCGGGGGGTGTGTTGTCGCTTTCCTTTCCCGTCGCGGCATAGGCTGCGGTGGCCGCCGTGCCGAAGATCAGGACGGCGGCAAGGCCGACGGACAGAAGTTTTGCGGTTATGTTTTTCATATGTTTACGATTCCTTTCCGACGGATGTACCCGTCACTGTATGTTTCATACCGAGTGTGGTTTTGCAGATAATGCCGTCACACAGAAGAAGCAGTGCCGGCAGAATGAAAATGACGCAGGCCATACTGATAACGGCGCCTCTGGCCATCAGCATGCACATGGAACGGATAATGTCTATATCCGAATAGAGCGCCACGCCGAAGGTGGCGGCGAACAGTCCCAGACCGGACACGATAATCGAAGGGGTGGAAGCGGCCAGCGCGGTGCGGACGGCGCTCTGTTTGTCCGCACCGCCGATACGTTCCGCTTTGTATCTTGTCGTCATCAGAATGGCATAGTCCACGGTGGCGCCGAGTTGTATCGTACTGATACAGATGGGGGCGATAAACGGCAGGGACTGCCCAAGGTAATGCGGAAGGCCGAGATTGATGAAAATGGCAAATTCAATGACGGCAATCAGGATAAACGGCAGCGTTATACTCCGCTCGACAAACGCGATAATCAGAAAAATGGCCGCAATGGAGATGATATTGACGACTTCGAAGTCGTGCCCCGTCGTCTCAATCATGTCCTTCATGCAGGGCGCTTCGCCTATCAGCATGCCGGACGGGTCGTATTTTTTGACGATGGCGTTGATGTCTTCCACCTGTTTGTTCACCTCGTCCGACGCGACCTTGTATTCCGAATTGATAAGAAGAAGTTCGTAACGGTCACTCTTCAGAACGGAAACGACGCTCTCCGGCAGAATTTCCTCCGGCACCGACGGGTCGAGCAGACTCTCAAGGCCGAGAACGTACTTGACGCCGTCCACGCCTTCCATTTCACGAATCATGGCGCGCACGTCCCTGCCGGACATGCGCCTGTCAATCAGCACCATGTGGGTGGATGCAATATTGAAGTCTTCGGACAGTTTGGTATTGGCAATGACATAGGCCATGTCCTCGGGCAGGCACTGCCCCATATCGTAATACACCTCGTCGTTCGTCCGGTTATACCCGTAGAGCGCCGGTGCGAGGAGAATGGCGAAAATGAGGAGAAAAACGGGAAATTTCTTTGTGACAGAACATGCAAATTTTTTCATGTCCGGAATCAGAGATTTGTGTTTTGTCTTTTGCAGGGGTGTGTCAAGCAGAAGAATGAGCGCGGGCAGAACGGTGACGCAACCGAGCACGCCGAGCAAAACGCCTTTGGCCATGACGAGACCGAGGTCGCGCCCGAGGGTGAAACTCATGAAACAGAGCGCCGCGAAACCGGCAATCGTCGTCACGGAAGAGCCGATGACCGAGGTCAGCGTTTCGTGGATGGCGTACGCCATGGCATCGTTTTTATCGGCATGCACGGTACGCTGTTCGTTGTAACTGTGCCAGAGGAAAATGGAATAGTCCATGGTAACGGCCAGTTGCAGAACGGCGGAAAGCGCTTTCGTTATGTAAGAAATCTCTCCGAAAAAGATGTTCGTGCCGAGGTTCAGCAGAATCATCATACCGATGGACAGAAGAAAAACGAACGGAACCAGCCATCCGTCAAGGAACAGCATCATGGCGACCAACGCCAGCACAACCGCAATGGCCACATATATCGGCTCTTCTTTTTCGCACAGGGCTTTGAGGTCGGTGACCAGAGCGGACATACCGGACACAAAACACTGTTTTCCCGCGATACCCCGGATGTCCTCTATGGCCTCCATCGTGACATCGGCGGAGGTGGAACTGTCGAAAAAGACGGCAATCAGCGTCGAGTGATCGGTGTTGAATTCCTTATAAATATCTTCGGGGAGAAGTTCCGCGGGAATTTCTCCGTTTGTCAGAGAATCATAGGAAACCACGCTTTCCACATGGTCGACATTTTTCAGTTTTTCGACAAGGGCGAGACGGTCACGCGTCGGCATATCTTCCACAACAATGAAGGAAAACGCCCCTTTGCCGAAATCGGACAAAAGAATATCCTGCCCCTTCACCGTGTCCATATCAGACGGCAGATAGGTCAGCATATCGTAATTGATTCTCGTGTTTATCATGCCGAATACGGACGGAACCATCAGGGCGACGGCGAGAATCAGAATGAGAACGCGGTAGCGGACAACCGCTTTTGAAAAACGCATGTTATAACTCCTTTTCTTCGTATTTTACGTCATAAATGTCTTTGTCGGCGGCTCTCTTCTTTTTCTTCACGCGGATGGCCGCAAGGGCGGTGATGACGTTCATGACGCTCTCCGAAAGAAGCGTCACGCCGAGCAGAACCGTCATGACCCGCGTGCTCTCATACGGATAGAGAATCAGAAGAAAACCGAAAATGCCGACGAGCGCGGCCGAGGCAAGAATCAGCCACCAGTGCGTCAGCCCGAACACACGGGCATCCACGGCCACCTGTACGCGGAACAGCCCGTCCGCCAGTGCCATCACACCGAAAAAGACGCAGAAGAACGACAGAATCGGAGCCGGCCGCAAAAGCAGTGCCATGCCGACCAGAATGTCGAGTATGCCCGTGGCCAGGTCGTACTGAAAAGCCAGCCGGAAAAGGTCTCCGGAAAAATACCCGACAAGGCGGAACACACCCGAGAGCATCAGAAGAATGCCGTAGGCCATGCCGAGCACCTCGGCAGATATACCGGGGTCGGCTATCAGACAAATACCGAGAACACCGAGAAGAACGGACGCCGCGACATAGCCGATTTTGGCCACCCGCGTCGGAAATACGGAACCCATAAAACTTCACCTCGCTTTTTACATCCGACATTATAACGGAGAAATACGGCCCTGCGCAACGGACAATTGTCCGCCGTTTGCCGAAAAAACAGACAACCGGGGCGAAATTGCCTGAAATTCAGACAATTCGGCCCCGGTTGTCCGGAACGCGGTATATTATTTTGTTTCCCGGATGCGGCGGATAATTTCGTCCGACAGACCGTGGCACACGGCGGTGATTCTGTGAATCTGCACCGCGCCGTCCTCCTTCATGCCGGACAGAATCCATTCATAGGAAAGTCCGAAAAGTTCGCATTTGAAAAAGCGGATAACCGTTTCTCTGTCCGACGGCGGAATCGTGTCTTTTCCGAACACGGTGTCAATGTACGTCGAAACGATATACTCGCAGATTTTCATCAGATACCGCTCGTAAATGTCGCGGTTGGCGGAATTGAAAATATGATACACCGCTCTGCGGTTTTTCACCATAAACTCAAAAGCGATGGACGCGCACTCGTCCAAGGACGCAATCGTCGGATATTTTTCAATCAGCGCGCCGACCTCGTCTTTCACAATGTCCTCAATCAGGGACGGAATGTCCCGATAGTGATAATAGAAAGAATTGCGGTTGATGCCGCAGTCCTCCACAATCATGCGCACGCTGATTTGCGAGAGCGGTTTTTCATTCAGCAGGCGAACAAACGATTCTTTAATGGCACGTTCTGTAAAATTCGGCATAGTTCCCTCCCCATCTGCGGTACCGACAGTATACCAAACGGAAGGAAAAAAGTCAAGCGGGCGCGGCGCGAAAGAAAAATATTTACATTTTTTTATCTTCTTCTGATGCTTCGACGGCGGCCGTTTTGGTAAGAACATCCCGGAAAAACGTCATATCCGTAAACTTAGGTTTACGGCTGTACGTATAAAGTCCGTTCTGTTCCTGCTCGATGTCGTACAGTTGCGTATAGCAGAGCGCGAAAATTTTCGGGTTGTCAAGCAGTGCTTCGGTCAGTCCGCGGAAACGGTTTTTGAACGCGCGCTCATCCTTCG
>CAKRWK010000088.1 GCA_934417455.1 uncultured Eubacteriales bacterium | reverse complement strand
GCATATGGATGGGAAGTCCCTCCTCGGCAAAATGCGTTTCATACTCCGTTCGAATATTGTCTTCATCGTAGGGGGAATGGTGCAGGTCGTCCGTCACGACGTCAGGCGTGAGGCCGAGCACGGCGAGTTCGTCCAGCGTGAAGCGGAATAAACCTTCGTTATCCGTTTTGAACCGGAGCGTGCCGCCGTCTTTCAGAAGCATGAAATACACGGCAAGGTAGCGGCGGTAGGTCAAACGGCGTTTATACTGGCCGGCCTTGCTCCACGGGTCGGAAAAATTGAGAAATACGGCATCCGTCGTCCCGGGCGCGAACCACGCGGGCAGACTGTCCGCTCCTCCGATGATGAAGCGGAGATTGTCCGGGCGCATGTCCTCCGTGGCGGCCGCTCTCTCGGCGGCAAGCACCACGCAGTCGCCGACGCGTTCCATGGCATAGTAACAGATGTCGGGATGGGCCGCCGTCATGCCGCAGGCGAAACCGCCCTTCCCCGCCCCGATTTCTAGCCAGAGCGGCGCCGTGCGCCCGAAATCGCGCTCCGTGTCGGTAAGAGGTGTTTCCGGCACTTCGGCAAGCAGTTGCCGACAGCGGTCAAGCCGTTCGTCCGCATGCTTCTTCTTTCTCATTCGCATGGATTATTCCTGCTCCTTCATGTCGTCGTTGCGGTTGAATTCTTCCAGTTCAAGGCCGGGGTTGTCTTCCAGCACCCAGCGGATGGCCCATTCGCTCGTGAAAATCAGAAGGTTTCTGCCCTTCACGTCCTGCACCCATTTGGTATCGTGCGAAAGTTTCAGCGTTTTCGGGTCAATTTCTTCATTCTTAATATACCGTATCTGCTCGTAGGCAAGGTCGGTACGGCGCAAGTCGCAACCGTATTCGTTTTTGATACGGTATTCGAGCACCTCAAACTGCAGAACGCCGACCACGCCGACAATGACACGTTCGAGACCCGCATTCGGTTCAAAGAAAATCTGAATGGCACCCTCTTGGGCAATCTGGTTCATGCCCTTGGCAAACTGCTTGCGCTTCATGGAATCCACCTGTTCCACCATGGCGAAATGCTCCGGCGCGAATACGGGAATGCCTTCAAAACGGATTTTCTTTCCTTTTTCGCACACGGTGTCGCCGATAGAGAACACACCGGGGTCAAACACGCCGATGATGTCGCCGGCATAGGCCTCGTCTATCACCTCGCGCTCGGCCGCCATCATCTGCTGAGGTTGGGAAAGACGGAAACTCTTGTTTTCCTGCACATGGTAATACTCTTTTCCGCGCTCGAAGCGACCGGAACAGATCCGCATAAAGGCGATGCGGTCGCGGTGTGCCTTATTCATATTGGCCTGAATTTTGAAAACAAAGGCCGAAAAATCGAGATCAAACGGGTCAATCTCCGTATCGCCGGCACGACGCGGCAGAGGAGATGTCGTCATCTTCAGGAAATGCACCAGGAAAGGTTCCACGCCGAAATTGTTGAGCGCGGAGCCGAAAAACACGGGGGAAAGTTTTCCGCGGCGGACGGCGTCAAGGTCAAAATCAAAGGACGCACCGTCAAGCAGTTCCACCTGCTCGCACAGTTCTCCGCGGAGTTTTTCACCGATGAGACTGTCCAGTTTTTCCGTGTCGGTAATATCACAACTCACGCCGTGAATACGTTCCCTGCCGCGGTGCGAATCGCCGAAAGACAGGACGGCACGGCGGTCGCGGTCATATACGCCCTTGAAACTTCGGCCGCAACCGATAGGCCAGTTCATGGCGTAAGTGCCGATACCGAACTCACGTTCGAGTTCGTCGAGAAGGTCGAACGGGTCACGGGCTTCGCGATCCATTTTATTGATAAAGGTAAAAATCGGAATATGGCGCATGGCGCACACTTTGAACAATTTGCGTGTCTGCGGCTCAATACCCTTGGCCGCGTCAATGACCATAACGGCGCTGTCCGCCGCCATCAGGGTACGGTAGGTGTCCTCGGAAAAGTCCTGGTGGCCGGGGGTATCGAGGATGTTGATGCAGTACCCGTCGTATTCAAACTGCAACACCGACGAGGTAATGGAAATACCTCTCTGCTTTTCAAGGTCCATCCAGTCCGAAACAGCGTGCTTGTCCGACTGTTTTCCCTTGACCGAGCCGGCCGACTGAATCGCCCCGCCGTAAAGCAGGAATTTTTCCGTCAGCGTCGTTTTACCGGCGTCCGGGTGGGAGATAATGGCGAAGGTGCGCCGTCTCTCGATTTCCTTGCGAATATCTGTCATATGATTGTCCTTCCGGAAAGACTGATTTTTGCTGTTTAACCTATATATTCTATCATACTTCTTTCAATAATGCAATAAAAATCAACAAAAAACTTGCAATGGCGGATTTTTTATGGTATGATAGTCAGGAAAGACACGAAAAAGGAGGGCGTTATGATACCGGAAGAATTTCTTGAGCGAATGCGACTGTATCTTGGCGACGGGTACGACGCGTTTCTCGACGCTCTCGAAAAGCCGCCCGTGCGTGCTTTCCGCGTGACAAAAAAAGGAGACAGAGATACGGTGCTCCGCCTCTGTCGAAACTTTTCGCCCGCGCCCGTTCCCTATGTTCCCGACGGATTTTATTTTTCGGGAGAACACATCGGACACACGCCCGTCCACCACGCCGGCGGCATATACGTGCAGGACCCCGGTGCCATGGCAGCCGTCGCCGCCACGGATATTTCGCCGGGCGCCGCGGTGCTCGACCTGTGCGCGGCGCCGGGCGGCAAATCCGCGCAGGTCGCCGCCCTTATCGGCGAGGGAGGCTTTCTTCTCTCCAACGAATATTTGCCTGCCCGGGCAAAAACGCTGGTCGGCAATGTGGAGCGGCTCGGTCTTCGGAACGTCGTCGTCACATCTCTGGACACGGCCGCCCTTGGAGAGATATACCGCTCGTATTTCGATGTCGTTCTGTGCGATGCGCCCTGCTCGGGCGAGGGAATGTTCCGCAAGAATGACCGTGCCGTTACCGAATGGAGCCCCGACAATGTAAGGCTCTGCACCGAGCGGCAGGCCGCTATTCTTGACAACGCCGCGCCGCTTGTCGCCGAAGGCGGCATTCTTCTCTACTCGACCTGTACCTTTTCTCCAGAGGAGAACGAGTATACCGTACATAATTTTCTCTGCCGCCATCCGGAATTTGTACCGGTGCCGCCCGCGCCCCGCGTACTTCCCTACACGGCACCCGCACTGCATCTGCCCGGCATTCCGGAAGGGCACACCGAGTACTGCCGCCGTTTCTATCCACACATTGCGCCGGGAGAAGGGCAGTTTTTTGCTGTCCTTCGGAAGGAAAATAGCGGAGAAAAGAAAACATTTCTTTGCAAAAACAATGAAAAACCGCTGTCAAAGAGTGACATGCAAGCCGTCCGGTCATTTCTGGCGGACAATATAAACGGGGCGGAACATCTGTCCGTCCGTTCTGTCGGCAGACGCGCCGTACTTTTGCCTTCGGATATTCCCCTGCCATCCTGTTCTCTGTTCTCGGGCGGAGTCAATATCGGAGAAGTACGGGGCGGACGGGTGGTGCCGCACCATCAGTTGTTCTCGGCCTACGGAACAGCGTGGAAGCGGCAGGTTTCCCTTTCGGAAGAAGACGAACGCATCGGTGCGTACCTGCACGGCGAAGAAATCCCGGCGGGCGGCGCTACGGAGGGCGTTTACGCCGTGCTGTACGAAGGCATGGCGACGGGAGGCGGAAAAATATCGGGCGGCCGCCTGAAAAATTATTATCCGAAAGGACTGCGCGAATAAGCAAAATCCCGCACCGCTGGCAGAATGCGGAACGCAGAGCTTTCCCAAAAAAACGAATAAGTTAGAAACAAAAAGGAGATACAGACATGGAAAACAGAATTCTTGCGACGGTAGCCGGCACCCCTGTAACATCGGCCGACGTCGATATGTTCATCGAATCACTCGGCCAAAGAGGACAGTCCTACAACACACCGCAGGGAAGAAAAATGATTCTTACCCAACTGGTCAATCAGAAACTCTTCCTGCTGGACGCACAGCGTAACCTCATGGAAGCGGAGCCCGGTTTCCGCGAACGGCTGAAAAAGGTGAAGGAAGACCTGCTTGTCAATTATGCGGTAGAAAAAGTTTTGCTCGGCATTACCGTGACCGATGCGGACGCAAAAAAGTACTATGACGAAAACCCTGACAAGTTTGTCGGACAGGAGACGGTGAACGCCTCGCACATTCTTGTGGACAGCGAAGCGCGTGCCCGCGAAATTTACGAAAAAATCAAATCGGGTGAAATGACGTTTGAAGAAGCCGCCAAGGCTTATTCGTCCTGTCCGTCCAAGGAGCAGGGCGGCAATCTCGGCGAGTTCGGCCGCGGACAGATGGTGCCGGAGTTTGACAGTGCCGTCTTTGCGATGGACGTCGGAGAGGTGACGGAGACACCTGTCAAAACGCAATTCGGCTATCACCTCATCCGTCTCAACAGCAAGAATGCGGCTGCGCCGCTGACGTTTGACGACGTCAAAGACGCCATCAAAGAAGAACTTCTCCGCGAAAAGCAGTCGAAGGCGTACGAAAGTCGCGTCAACCAACTGAAAATCGTCTATCCCGTGGACATGACGGTATGACGGACGACAGAGACCTGCAAAAACGCCGCTTTGCGGAACTTGCCCGCCGGGCAGACAACGCCGGTATATTCACTTTTACCCCGTTTCTCGGCCTGGCCGAGCAGGACGCGTATCACGAGACGGAGCGCACACTCCCCGTCCCCGCGACAGCCTTCGGCGGAGCCGAGGGTTGCGAGCGCGTCATGCTCCGATTCGGTGACCCGGATATGTTGGGGTATGAGGAGCCCTTCCCCATTGCCTGCCTGCGGGCGGCGCCCGTCTCGGAAAAGTTTGCCGACGCACTCACCCATCGCGACTTTCTCGGCGCTCTTATGAACCTCGGCATCGACCGCGAGGTGCTCGGTGACATTGTCCTGCGGGACAATGTCGGTTACATTTTCGCCGATGAAAAAATCGTGCCCTATCTTCTCTCGGACTTCAGAAAAGTCAAACATACCGACCTTAAGGTCACAAGGGCGGACGCCCTGCCCGAGGGCGACCTTTATCGCACCGAGCCGATACTCATTCAGGCGGCCGGCGAGCGGCTCGACGCCGTTGTCGCCAAAGTGTTTCGTCTGTCCCGCGCCGACGCGCAGACACTGTTCCGCCGTGGGCTTGTATTTGTCAACGGCCGTCTCTGCGAAAACACATCCGCCGACCCGAAAGAGGGCGCCGTCGTTTCCGTGCGCGGATACGGCCGCTTCCGTTACGTCGGCTTCACGTCGGAAACGAAAAAAGGCAAACTCAATCTGAAAATTGAAAAATACATCTGAACACGGCAAACAAAAACCACCCGTTTTGCGGGTGGTTTTCATTTTTTCAAATATTTTTTCTTTTTTACCACGGCTTATGGCAAAAAACAAAGAAAAATCCATGAAAATGTCGGTTTTTATCGGACTTTGGAGGCAAAAAAACTGTACTTTTTATTCTTTGACGGCTGTCTCAAGCGCGTCGATATAATCACAGGCGGCGAGGGCGGCGACAGCGCCGTCCGCGGCGGCCGTTGCGACCTGACGGATACGTTTGGTGCGGCAGTCGCCGGCGGCAAAGATGCCGGGGGCGGCCGTCAAGGCGTCCTCACCGGCGGCAATGTAGCCGCG
>CAKRWK010000087.1 GCA_934417455.1 uncultured Eubacteriales bacterium | reverse complement strand
GGATAAAATAGCACAGGGAGGGGAGACGAATGCCGTCCATAGAAATAAATGATATTTCGGCGCCGGCACTCGAAGTATACGTCCGACTGACGGGCGCGGAACTGCGGCGCTCCGTGGAAGCGGAACGCGGGGTTTTCATTGCCGAGAGTCCGACGGTGATAGAAGTCGCGCTGTCGGCCGGCTGCGAGCCGGTGTCCGTACTGACGGAAAGGAAACTTATCCATACCGATGCCAAGCGGGTCATAGATATGTGCGAAGCGCGTGTACCCGGTTTGCCGGTGTTTGTGGCGGAGCACGATGTTTTGGCGCGCATGACAGGTTTTCCTTTGACACGCGGTGTTCTGTGCGAAATGAAGCGGCCCCGACCGGCGTCTCCCGAGGAACTCTGCCGGACGGCCGGGCGCATTGCCGTTCTGGAAGGCGTTGCGGATTCAACCAACATTGGCGCCGTGTTCCGCAGTGCGGCGGCGCTCGGTATGGATGCCGTTCTTCTGACGCCGACCTGCTGTGACCCGCTCTGCCGGCGCGCCGTGCGCGTCAGCATGGGAACGGTGCTTCAGGTGCCGTGGGGATACATCGGTGAGAGCGGGGAAGACTGGGCTGCGCACGGCATTGACCGTTTGCACGCCATGGGATTTTTGACGGCCGCCATGGCATTGTCGGACAAATCCGTCCCCGTAGACGACCCGCGGCTGAAAGCCGTGCCGCGTCTGGCGGTCGTTCTCGGCACGGAAGGCGACGGCCTCGCGCCCGCCACCATTGCCCGCTGCGACTTTACGGTGCGAATTCCGATGCAACACAATGTGGACTCTCTCAATGTTGCCGCCGCCGGTGCGGTCGCCTTCTGGGAATTCAGAAAAGATAATTTTTGCAAATAATTGTTTGCTATTTTAACAAAATACGTGAAAATGAAGGCTTTTGCCTTTCGGAAAGGAACCTATGCATATATTTCTTGTTCGCCACGGAGAATCTGTTGCCAACGTAGGAGACAATTATGTCAAGCGCCTTCCCGACCATGTGGTTTCGCTGACGGAGCGCGGCATGGAACAGGCGCGGAGTGCCGGGCAGTTTCTTTCGGAATATTGCCGCAGTCATGATATCGGACTGTCCCGCGCACGCATCTGGCGCAGTCCGTATCTGCGCACGCGTCAGACGGCGGATATTTTCAACGAGTATCTGCATATAGAGGACGTACGGGAGGACATCACGCTGGTCGAACAGCAATACGGATTGTTCGATTCCGTTCCGGACAAGGAATGGGGCGTGCTGTATCCGAACGAATATGCCGAGTATCTGCGGCAGGGAGCGAATAACGGAAAGTTTTACGCCCGTCTCCCGCTCGGCGAAAGCCCGTTTGACGTAGCCGTCCGTATCCGCCAGTTTATCGACGACATCCGTCGCGACGAAGCGCGGGACGGCACCGATACACTCTTTGTTTTTACGCACGGAACGGCCCTGCGGGCGTTTCTCCTGCGGTGGTTCCGGTACCCGCCCGAATGGTACGAAGCGGAGCACAATCCGAAAAACTGCTGGATCCGCGAAATCGACGATACCCGCGATATGGGATATATTTATCCCTGACTGCGGGAACGGCATCGTGTACGACTGTCCGGCATACAGGGAGAATATGCATTATTTTTCACTAAATAGTGCATATTTTTTCATTTTTGACGTGTCATCCGAAAATGTCGGACACTTTGGTCAAAACGACGGATAACGGCGGAAATTATGTAAAATTTCCGTCTATATTTAATAAAAATAAGAAAAATGCAAGAAAAGTGTTGACATACGGCGTTCCGTGTGCTATAATAGACGCCATCATTGAACAATGTATTTATATAAGAGGAAGAAAACCCTGTATATCCGATTTCATAATATGCTTATATCCTCTTGTACAGTAGCATGTGAAACGGAGGTATCATGAAAACGAAAAACAGAAGAATTTTGACCATTCTTTCGGCACTTTTGCTCCTCGTTGCGGTCGCTGTACTCGGCGCCTGCGGCGAGACGCCGGACACGCCTGACCCGGGCATTACCCCGGAGGTCGCGGACGGAAGCATTGTTTTCCGTAATGCGGATGGCACGGTGATAGAAACCGTGACCGGCAAGGAAGGTAGCGAGGTTACCTATCGTCCCACGACCGAAGGGTATCGTTCCTTCACGGCATACGGCGACAAAGCGCTGATGACCGAAGTGTCGATTCCCGCGACCATGCCGAAGGGGACGACGGACATTTACATCCGATGGACAAACCCCATCACTTATACCGTGACGTTCGACAGCGGCCGCGGTACCGGCGCGATGGAATCTCTCCGCGTGACCTACGGCGAACGTGTCACGCTTCCGAAAAACACGTTCATTCTGCGCGGTGAAACCTTTGCCGAATGGCGCGTGACGCTTCCCGACGGAGAAACGATGTCCTTCATCGACGGCGCCCGCGTGAAGAACCTCGCCGCGACAGACGGCGCCACCGTCACGCTCGTTGCACTCTACGAAACGGCCGACAGCAAAAACTTCACCGTGGAAAACGGCGTTGTCACCGCCTATAACGGTACGGCCGATACACTGGTGTTCCCCGAGGGTGCCGCGGTCATTTCCGCCGATGTCTTCCAAGCCTGCGCGACGGCCGGAAATATCCGCAAAATTACGGTGCCGGCAGGATACACGACCATTGAAAAAGGCGCTTTTACCGCCTGTACGTCTCTTGAATATCTGTCTTTGCCGTTCATCGGCGGCAGTGCGGACGAAAACAACTTCCTCGCTTATCTCTTCGGCGCAGATTCCTACCTCGATAACACCTATTCTTTCAGCGCCGAATACAACGTCCTTTACGGTCTGCAGATAAAAAATCAGGACTTTTCCTCTCTTGTCATTCCGCAGACGCTGAAAACCGTGGCGGTCACGTCGCCGTTGTACACGATTCCCGAGGGCGCCTTCTACAGAATGTATTCTCTTGAAAAACTGATTGTGGCGGATTACTCCGCTTTGTATGCCGTCGGTGCTCACGCGTTTGACGGTTGCTGGCAACTCGGCTATTCTTCCGATTTCGGCGTGCAGAACCCGCTTTGGTGGCTCGAAAACGTCGAAACCATCGGTGACTCGGCTTTTGCCGCCTACATATCGGAAGCCAACGACGAGGGCTCGCAGTACACATTCACTCGTATCTTTGAAATTCCGAGCCTCGGTAAAATCGAAAGCGTCGGCAAAAACGCCTTCTACGGTTGCGTGTATCTTATGAAGCTGTCCTTCGGTGACCGTCTCAGAACCATCGGCGCGCACGCCTTTACCAACTGCGCGTCCCTCACCGAAATCGTTCTGCCCGACTCTCTCGAGAGCGTCGGCGAGTACGCGTTTACGAGTTGCGCCGCCGTGACCGACCTGACGCTCGGCTCGGGTCTGCGCGACATCGGATCTTTCGCCTTCGCGGATTGCACCGCCCTCGCAACGGTGACGCTGCGCGGCGACGCTCCCGCCAAAACCGCCAAAGTCCCGTTTGCCAACGAGGTGGAATACAAATACAATTCCGCCGGTCAGATTACGGACTTTGTCCCCGTGTTCACGCACATGAAATTCGTGGCGAACGCTTCCGCGGCCGCCGCGTACCGCGAAAAATGGCCGGAATGTGCTTCCCGTATCGAATCCGTCGGCGAGCAGACGGAAACCGTGGTCTATTACGACAAACGTGCGGACGGCACCTTCACCGCGAAACTCCGTATTGTCGGAGATATCGTGTACGTCACCGATCCGTTCGGTGAATTCCTGGATGTTCTCGACGTTCTCGGAACGGCGGGTGACCTCGGGAAAGAATATACATTGTTCGCAAAAGTGCTCGGTTCCGATACCGTGACGGCCGTCGGCGACGAGATTTTCCTCGAACTTACAAATTCCGCCATCCTCGATTATATGGGGGAGGATATGTACCCGACCACGGTCCGTATCCGTCCCGCTTCCTATGAAAAGGACGGCAAGACGTATGAAATCGCCACCGCCGAATTTCTTTCTGACTATGGCACGCTCGGAAACGGCGACGGTTCTCTCTATAAAATCGTCGATGACGGTTACGGCCATGCCGTGCTTTACGAAAGAGAAAGTGCTGCCGACGAGTTTATGCCGGCTGCTGTTCCCGCCGGTACGGTGTATTCCGAAATTTATCTTTACGTCACGCTTGCGTACAGCGAGCAGTATCTTGCCGTCGTGTACGAAGACAAGTACGGCGACCCCTTCGCTTACCGTTACTTCTATACCTCCGGCAGTAAACTGATTCCCGCCGAAGGCGAAAAGACCGGCACGGCCATGACGTTCCTTTCCTACGGCGACGTGCAGATTACCGTGGACGGTCGCGGCAACGCGAAAGTCACCCGGTTTGTCGGCTCCAATCTGGTCGAATACATCGGTGCTTACACCGCCGCCGGCGAATACGGCGACGATACGCTGACGGTGACGCTCCTCGAACTTGTCGGGGAAAACGACAGCGTGGCCGGTACGGCCGTGTTTGACGGCTACTTCGACGGAAGTTACCACCGTTGCCGCATTTCTCTGACGCAGGGAGGAACCGTTGTTTACAAAAACACCATCTATTCTTCCGGCGGACGGACATCCGAACGTTACAATATCAACAGTGCGGACGGCTCGGAATACTGCTTCTACGACTACGACAGCGAGGACGGCTCTCGCTCCTTCCGTTACGTCGAGTTTATCAATTCCGAGAAAAAGAGTTCCCACGGCACGTACAGACTGGACGGTAAAAACATCATCATCGACGTGGAAAATTACGCCGAGCGTACGGGTATTATCGACGACATCCGCATGTCCTTCCATTTTGAAGGCGTCGTTATGGATACCGAGTACAAAGCTTTCGGCTATGACGAAGATTATACCTTCTACATGAGTGAAGATTTCTACGGCACCACCATCGATTATTACGAAATCCGCATGGACGGCTACGGAAACGCTCGCTTCCATGATACCCATGACGACGACACCGACATCTGGTACACCGGTACTTACTACAACACCGGCCGGTATGTCAAGGAGGACGCCTACGGCAAGTTCTGGGTCTATTGTTTCACAGGTACGGAGTGCGACGCGAAAGGCAACGTCAAAGAAAACGGTGCCACCGCCACCTACTACTACGTCACCGATTCGCAGGTTTATCAGTACTCGGACGATTACGATTACTACGGTCTTGTCGTTTCCGTGTCCCTCTCTGAGGGCTCGACGGCACACACCGTTACGGACGAATACGGCATGACGTTTGCCGAACTTGACATCGACCCGTTCGGCATTACGGAAATTACCCTGTATACATATACCTTTAAGAACGGCAAACCCGTGTATACAAAGGATGAAGAGAAAACCGCCAAAGTCACCTGTATTGCCTCGCTGGACAACAGCGGAACCGTGGCCTGCGTTGCCGTTTACGACCTCGCCGGAAACTTCCTCTTCCTTCTGTCTCCCGACGAAAACGGGGAATGGATATATACGTCCGAGCATGTCTTTGTTCCCGCCGACGCGACGGACGACGCGCTTGTTCCCGACGTTTCGGCACTGACTCCCATCGGATAACTTTTTCGCGGCAGGTGATGAACCTGCCGCGAGAAAAACACTTTCGCGCACTGATGTGTTTTGACAGTTTTTTCCCGGTTTTCCGTTTTTCTCTTCATTTTTTTGAATCCCTGC
>CAKRWK010000086.1 GCA_934417455.1 uncultured Eubacteriales bacterium | reverse complement strand
TTCCGATACCGACCAGAGTTTCGCTCATGGGAACGATATTGAGATACAGGCCGAAAATCTCGTCTTTGGTATGCTCGTGTTCCATATGAAAAGCGCGGAGCATTTCCGTCAGTTTGCGTTTCGGCGTCACATCGTCGTCCCCGCTGATGTTTTTGACGACCTGTTGGGTGACGGTGGAAGCACCGAACGTCGGGCGGCGTTTGGTGATATAGTTTCCCGCGGCGTACAGGGTACGGGGGATATCCACGCCATGATGCTCGTAAAAATGCCGGTCCTCGGCGGCAATAAAGGTGTTCTTCACGGCGTCCGACATGTCGGAGAGCGGCACATGCCGCTGTTTATATCCGTAAAGGCAAATTTCCTCCGAAAATTCCCCGTCTTTGGTATACAGCCGCGTCATGCTTTCCCTGTCGGCCGCGGAAAACAATGCCTCATCCGCCGTGTAATCCACGTTGGCCGCGGCGTAGGCGTAAAGGCCGCCGAGCGTCAGAAACACGAGAAGCACGGCGGACAGCAATACCAGAGCCGACACGCGCAGCACACGTCCCGCCGCCGACGTTTTTTTCTTCATAAAAACAAAACCTCCGTCACAAGACTTTTGTTTAGTCTTTTGCGACGAAGGTTTTTTTATCCTGTTTTAATTTTTCCAGTCATAAACGACACGGTGAAGATACAATCCGTCGGGCGGCGCCGTCATGCCGGCCGCCGAACGGTTTTTGCTTTCCAGTATCCCCGCAACCGCATCCTCGGACAGCCGGCCAAAGGCAATATCCGTCAGCGTTCCCGTCATAATCCGCACCATATGGTAAAGAAATCCGTCGGCACGGACAAAAAACGAAATCATGTCGCCCTCGCGTGTGACCGACGCGTCAAATACCGTCCGCACGGTATCGGACACATCCGACCCTTCCGCCATGAAAGACGAAAAATCGTGTGTCCCGACGAAATCGGCCGCCGCGCGACACATACGGCGAAAACCGTCGTCTGTCACCGTCCGCGGCAGCGTCCAGACGCGACCGGCAAGAAACGGGTCGGGAATTTTGCGGTTCAGAATACGGTACACATATTCTTTTGACGATACGTCATAGCGGGGATGAAATCCGTCCGGGCAAAGGACGGCCTCATACAAGGAGAGGTCGGACGGCAGATACGGAAGTACCGCAACAGGCAGTTTTTCGGGCGGTACGGTGGCGCCCGGTGCGTCCGCCGTCAGGCAGAATGCCTCGGCATGTACGCCCGCGTCCGTGCGGGAACATCCCGTCACGGCCACCGGCACGCCGAGCGCCATGGTAAGTACCCGGCAAAGTTCGCCCTGCACTGTCCGGTGCCCGGGCTGTACCTGAAAGCCGTGAAAGTCGGTACCGACGTACCGTATTTTTGCGAAATATTTCATGTTTTCATCCTTATATGCGATAGAACAGAAGGCGAAGCCACAACGCGTCCGAAAGGCCCGCGAAAGGATATGCCTTCAGAACAATGACGGTCGCAAGAAGCACAAGGATAAGCAGAACGGCCGCACCGTCACGCAGGCGGAAGGTGAGTTTTACGAGTTTGGTGCGCTCTTTATCTACACGGTAACAGCGGCACTCCATAGCTGTGGCAAGTTCTTCCGCCCGTTTGAAAGCGGAGACAAACAGCGGGACAAGAAGCGGAACGAGCGCTTTGGCACGTTTGACAAGGCCGCCGCTTGTGAAATCCGCGCCGCGCGATTTCTGCGCATTCATGATTTTTTCCGTCTCCTCGACCAACGTCGGAATAAAGCGCAGTGCAATGGTCATCATCATGGAAAAAATGTGAACGGGAATATGAAGAAGTTTCAGCGGGCGAAGAATGCTTTCCAGTCCGTCCGTCAAAGAAATGGGCGAGGTTGTATACGTCAGAAACAGGCTGGTGCCGACGATAAGCAGAACGACGCGCAGCGTCATAAAGACGGCGCGGGCAATGCCTTCCTTATAGATATGAAAAATCCAGAATTCGAACAGCGGTTCCCCGTCGCCCGCTGTCATGAAAACATTCAGAATCGTCGTGAAAATCAGAATAAAAAGAATGGGCTTGATACCTTTGAGAATCACGGCCACGGAAATCTTGCTGACGGCAATCAGAAGAAGAGTGGACACCGTAAGCACGGCGAACGCCGCCGGGGTATCCGCGAGGAAAATCGAAACGATAAAAACGGTGGCAAGAAAAATTTTTGTTCTGGGGTCGAGTTTATGAATCGGCGAGAATCCCGGGAAAAACTGACCGAGGGTAATATCGGAAATCACGTTCTGCCCTCCTTTATCCGCAGGATAGCGTCAAGAACGCCGTCCACCGTGTAGAGTTTTCCCGACAGCGGTATGCCACGGTCGCGAAGGGCGGTGGCGAACACGGAAATTTCCGGGACGTCAAGGCCGATGTCGCGGAGCCCCTCGGGCGACGAAAAGATTTCGTCCACCGTGCCGGCGCCGAACACATGTGAGCGGTTCATCACGACCACGCGGTCGCAGTATGCCGCCATGTCCTCCATGGAATGGCTGACGAGAATCACCGTCGTGCCGCGCGCCATGGCGTATTCGACAAGTCCGCCGAGAATTTCGCGCCGTCCGCGCGGGTCAAGTCCCGCTGCGGGTTCGTCGAGAACCAGTACTTCCGGACGCATGGCGAGAACGCCGGCGATGGCCGCGCGGCGCTTCTGTCCGCCCGACAGGTCAAAGGGCGATTTGTCGAGTATATCCGCGCCGATGCCCGTAAAGCGGGCGGCTTCCGCCACGCGTTCTTCCGTTTCTTCGGGCGAACATCCAAGATTGCGCGGACCGAAACCGATGTCGGAACGCACCGTATCGTCGAACAGTTGGTATTCGGGATATTGCATAACAAGGCCGACGCGGAAACGCACCTTGCCGATTTCCTTCGGCTTTTCCCATATATCCGTCCCGTCCAGGAGCACCTGCCCCGTTGTGGGACGGTACAGACCGTTAAGGAGGTTGACAAGCGTCGATTTTCCGGAACCGGTGTGTCCGATAAGTCCGGTAATTTTTCCTTTTTCAAAAGAAACCGTGACGTTGTCAAGCGCCGTTTTTTCAAACGGTGTACCTTTGCTGTACACGTAGGAGACGCCTTTTACTTCTATTTTGTTCATGACAGTCCTTTTTATCTGATATACGGACGGAGCGCCGCGGCCACGGCGTCGGCACATTCGTCGGGAGAAAGAAGTCCGCCCGGGAATCGCATACCGTGTTTTCCGAGTTCAAACAGCAGTTCCGCACACTGCGGCACTTCCAGGCCGAGCGAACGGAGTTTTTCCACCTTTGAGAAAATTTCCCTCGGCGTCCCGTCGAGAACGACGCGGCCGTCGTTGATAACGATGACTCTGCCCGCCCTTGCGGCTTCGTTCATGTAGTGGGTGATGTTGATGACGGTCAGTCCCTCGTCGTGAAGGCAGTCCATCAGGTCGGTAATCTGCCGACGGCCGACGGGATCCAGCATGGCCGTGGCTTCATCGAAAATCATGATGTCGGGCTTCATGGCCAGAACACCGGCAATGGCCACGCGCTGTTTCTGCCCGCCGGAGAGTTTGCTCGGCGCGTGATGGGCGTATTCGCTCATACCGACGGTCGCGAGCGCCGAGTTTACCCTGCGGCGGATTTCTTCTCTCGGCAACGCGAGATTTTCCGGACCGAAGGCTACGTCCTCTTCCACCACGGTGGCGACAAGTTGGTTGTCGGGGTTCTGAAACACCATGCCGATACGGCGACGGAGTTCATACATATCGTCCTCCGTAAAGTCGGGCGAGGTGACATCCGTTCCGAACAGACGGAGTTTTCCCGTCGTCGGCGTCAGAATCATATTCCAGAGTTTGGCGAGTGTGGATTTCCCGGAGCCGTTGTGTCCGAGAATGGCCACATATTCGCCCGGACGAACGGACAGCGAGATATTGTCAAGCGCTTTCGGCGCGTCGGAGACGCCGCCCTCGTCGTTCGTATAGGCAAAGGAAACGTGTTCCGTTTCAATACAGTATTCGTTTGACATGGGACTCCTTCCGTTTACAGGGGAAACGAGACGCGCACGGACGAGCCGCACGGTAATACAAGACCGGTGGATTTGACGGGAAGACCGATGTCCTCCGCTTCGCTTTTTCCGTTTCTTCCGGCGCATACTCTCAAATCGGTTATATATTTCATGGCAGAAGAAGAAAGACCGGTGGTGTAGGAATTGAGAAGATAGAAGAGAGGACGGTCGGAGAGAACCTTCGCCGTCAAAGCGACAAAGTCGTCAATCTGCTCCTCGATTTTCCAGACTTCCCCCGTCGGGCCGCGGCCGTAGGACGGCGGGTCGAGAATAATGCCGTCATAGGTATTGCCGCGACGGATTTCCCTTTCGATAAACTTTTTGCAGTCATCCACGATATAGCGGACGGGCGCGTCCGACAGTCCCGACAGGGCGGCATTATCTTTGGCTGCCGCCACCATGCCGCGCGAGGCATCCACATGACAGACGGCAGCGCCTTCTTTGGCGGCCGCCACGGTGGCGCCGCCCGTATAGGCAAACAGGTTCAGCACACGCACGGGACGGCCGGCGTCACGTATCAGAGAGCGGAACCAGTCCCAGTTGGTGGCCTGCTCCGGAAAAAGACCGGTATGCTTGAAGCCCATCGGTTTGATGCGGAACGTCAGGTCGCGATAGGATACCGTCCACGACTCGGGCAGGCGGTTGTCGTTCCAATGGCCGCCGCCTTCATGGCTGCGGGTGTATCTGGCGTCCGCGCGGTTCCAGAGCGGGTCGCGCTTCCCTGTTTTCCATATGACTTGCGGGTCGGGACGAACAAGAGAGTATTTCCCCCAAAGTTCCAGTTTTTCCCCGTCGGACGTATCAAGCACCGTGTACTCTTTCCAGTTGTCACTTATCCACATGTGAATATCCTTCCCGCGTTATCGTTGGTTGAAATACGGATTGAGTGCCGAATTTTTGCACTGTGCGTGGCAAAGAGCAATGGCAATGGCATCGGCAGTATCGTCGGGCTTCGGCGGCTTCGGCAGGCGCAAAATCGTCGTTACCATGGAAATCACCTGATGCTTGTCCGCCTTGCCGTAGCCGACCACGGCCTGTTTGACCTGCATGGGCGTATATTCCTGCAATGTCACGCCGAGTTTGTGCGCCGTACAGAGGATAACGCCGCGCGCCTCCGCGACGGCAATACCCGTCGTGATGTTATTGGTAAAAAACAATTCCTCCACGGCGGCCTCGTCCGGTTTGTACTTCCGTATGACCTCCGTCAAATCGTGTTCAATCATCAGAAGGCGGTTTTCGATCGGCGTATGCGCCGGCGTCGTAATCGCACCGTAAGCGAGCGGCCGCGTCTTTCCGCGCACGCTCTCAATCACACCCCAGCCGACGATGGCCAGCCCGGGGTCAAGTCCGAGAATAATCATATCATCCGGCGGCCTGTGCCGTCTCCTCTCTCTGTTGTTGCTTCTTTATCGTTTCATTTTACCATATTTTTTACGTTACGTCAATATAGGAGGGAAAAAAACTTCCCCCGTCAAAGATAATTACAAATATAAAGCAAAAATACATCTTGTTTTTTTCGGCGGTTTATGGTAGAATATATCGGTACGCGAGTATGGCGGAACTGGCAGACGCGCCGGAGTTAGGATCCGGTGGGAGACCGTGCAGGTTCGATTCCTGTTACTCGCACCAAAAG
>CAKRWK010000085.1 GCA_934417455.1 uncultured Eubacteriales bacterium | reverse complement strand
AGACCGCCGGGCGGTATGCCCGGCTGGGCACTCGTTTGACCGCGCGAGAGAGGGATACATCAACCTGCTTCTGTCGGGGCACGGCGGCACGCACGGCGACAACCGCCGTATGGTGCTTTGCCGTCGGGCATTTTTGGGCGGCGGGTATTATGACATGCTTTCGGACGCGGTCTGCCGAGAGGTTCTCCGCTATGTGCCCGAGAGCGGTGTTTTGCTCGATGGCGGGGCGGGGGAGTGCTTCTATACCGACCGCATGGAGCGCGTGCTGTCCGGTGCCGGCCGCGCGGCAGACGTATACGCGTTCGATATATCGAAGGAAGCCGTGCGCTATGCCGCGGGGCGTAACCGTCGGCTGCGGCTGTTTGTGGCAGGGGCCTATCACATGCCTGTGCGGACGGAGAGCGTCGACGTGGCGGTCAATATGTTCGCGCCGCTCGCGACGGAAGAAATTCTGCGCGTACTGAAGCCGGGCGGCGTCTTTCTCATGGCCATCCCGGAGAGGGAACATCTTTTCGGACTGAAAAAAGTGCTGTACGAAACGCCATACTATAATACGGTCGCCGATTCGCGTTTGCCCGGTTTCTCTCTCCTCTCTTCAGAGGAAATCCGGCGGGACGTAACCCTTCGGGGACACGACGTTATCGAAAACCTTTTCGGCATGACGCCGTACGCTTACCGCACATCGGCCGAAGGATGTGCGCGCGTTGCCGCACTTACTGAGGTGACAACACCGTTTCATTTCCGTCTTTTTGTTTATCGGAAAAACGTCTGATTTGCAACATCTCCTGACAAATCCTGCAAAATTTCAAAAAAAAGGGTTGACAAACGACATAACATGTGCTATAATCTCTCCATTCTTATCGAAAAGGAGCGCCGACCGTTGAAAAATTCGAGAGCGATGATGATGGATATGATGATGCACATGGCAATGTCCATGCGCATGTTTCTTCATGCCCATTTACCGAACGCTCTCCGCTGACAGCGGACGATGAACATTTTTATCAATGTTTGCGGAGAGTCGTATCGGCTCTCCGCCTTTTTTTCGAAAAAAACAGATGAGGAGATACCTGTCATGAAAAAAATCGTTGCCCTTCTTCTTACCCTTGTACTGCTTGCCGGTACGGCTCTTTCTCTCGCTTCCTGCGGGGAAAAGAAAATCGTCGTTGCCATTCCGAACGACACCACCAATGAGGCCCGCGCCCTGCTTCTTCTGGAAGCCGAAGGGCTGATTACGCTGGATAAAAAAGCAGGCATCACCGCTACGGTGCGCGACATCGTGTCCAATCCCTATGGCATTGAATTCCGCGAGGTGGAGGCCGCGCAACTTCCGCGTGTGCTTTCCGATGTGGACTTTGCCGTCATCAATTCCAACTATGCTATTGAGGCCGGCATCAATCCGGCGGCGGATGCGCTCGGCGTGGAAGGTTCTTTCTCTGCTTATGCCAACATTCTTGCCGTGAAATCCGGCTACGAGAATGACCCGCGCACAAAGGCGCTGGTTGCCGCGCTGTCCTCGGAACGGGTGAAGAACTTCATTCAGAACAAATATAACGGCGCCGTTCTCAGCGTGGTTGACAACCCCGGCGACGGTTATGATGCCACCGTGGATTACGATGCGCTGAAGGGCACCGTCATTCGCGTAGCCGCATCCGCTACGCCACATGCCGAGATTCTCGAAGAGGCAAAAGCCATCCTGGCCGCGCGCGGCGTGACGTTGCAGATTACCGTTTATACCGACTATGTTCAGCCCAATACCGCTGTCGAATCCGGCGCGGAATTTGCCAACTACTTTCAGCATACCCCCTACCTTGACGACTTCAACAAGGAAAACGGCACGCATATCGTATCCGTTCTCCCCGTGCACGTCGAACCGATGGGCATTTACTCGAAAACACATACCACCCTCGATGACATCCGCAAATAAGACGGAGAGACCGTATCATGATTGAAATACAGCACGTCTCCAAGACGTTCACGACTGCCGAAGGCCGCGTGGACGCTCTGCGGGACATTACCCTGACCATTCGCGACGGCGATGTTTACGGCATCATCGGCATGAGCGGGGCGGGAAAAAGCACGCTTGTCCGTTGCATCAATATGCTCGAACGCCCGACCGAGGGCACCGTCCTCATTGACGGTGTCAATATCGGGGACCTGCCGCCCGCCGACCTGCGGCACCAGCGTCGGAAAATCACCATGATTTTTCAGCAGTTCAATCTTTTGATGCAACGCACCTGCCTCGGCAATATCTGCTTTCCGATGGAACTTGCCGGCGTACCGAAGGATAAAGCCGTTGCGCGGGCAGAAGAATTGCTTGCCCTTGTCGGTCTGCCCGACAAAGCCAAAGCCTATCCGGCGCAACTGTCCGGCGGACAGCAGCAGCGCGTGGCCATCGCCCGCGCCCTGGCTACCGACCCGAAGGTTCTCCTTTGCGACGAGGCGACGAGTGCTCTCGACCCCAACACGACGCACGCCATTCTTTCTCTCATTCGGGACATCAACAAAAAACTCGGCATCACCGTCGTCGTGATTACACATCAGATGAGCGTGGTAGAGGAAATCTGCGGACGGGTTGCCATTCTCGACGGCGGTACCGTCGCGGAAGAAGGTCTTGTCGGCGATGTGTTCGCCAGTCCGAAATCGGCCGCCGCCAAACGGCTGGTATTTCCGAGCGGCGAAGATGACCTTGTGTCCGACCCCGGTCGCGAACGGCGCATCCGCATCCGTTTCAACGGTGCGGTGGCGACGGGAACGCCGCTGATTTCCACCATGGCCATCGAACGCGGCGTGCGCGTCAACATTCTGTCGGCCGCCACGCGCTGTATTGACGGAAAAATTTACGGTAGTATGCTTCTCGGTATCCCCGAGGACGGTACGCAGGTGGCCGACGCTTTGGACTTCCTGTCCCGTGCGGCGGATGTCGTATACGAAGAACTCTGACGGGAGGAGAACCATATATGAGCGAAAAATTCTTTTCGGCCGAGGCGTGGGCTCTGGCGTGGAATATAGTAAAAAACGAATTTCCGAAGGCCGCGTGGGAAACGCTGTATGTTACGCTTTTGTCTACGGTATTTGCCGTGCTTATCGGGTTGCCTCTCGGCGTTCTGCTTGTCACGGGAGATAAGGGCGGTATTCTGCCGCTTCCCGCTCCCGTTATGAAACTTCTGAACGGACTTATCAACCTGTTGCGTTCCGTTCCGTTTCTGATTCTGATGATTATGGTTTTTCCCCTGTCAAGACTGATTATCGGTACGACCATCGGCACGGCGGCGACCGTTGTTCCTCTTGTCGTGGCGGCGTTCCCGTTCGTGGCGCGACTGGCGGAGGGCAGTCTCAGGGAAGTCAATCCCAACATCATAGAGGCGGCGGAAAGCATGGGTGCCTCTCCGTTTCAGATTATCGTCAAAGTCATGATTCCCGAATCCATGCCGTCCCTTATCCTGAATTTCACCATTGCCCTTACCACCGTGCTCGGTTATTCCGCCATGAGCGGCATCATCGGCGGCGGCGGCCTTGGCAGCATTGCCATCAACTACGGATATTATCGCTATAAATACGTCACCATGTTCCTTGCCGTCGTCCTTCTCGTTATCATTGTGCAGGTCTTTCAGTTTGTCGGTACCTGCCTGTCCGTGCGGCTCGACCGCCGTATCAGACACGCCAAAGGGGAAAAATGACGGCATGCCGACAAAATCCGCGCTCTCTCGCGCACGGGTCGGCCTATAATGAAAGAAAAATACCGAAAGGAGAAAAAATATGAAAAAGGTCATCTGCAAAAAACTTTATGACACGGACGCGTCCGAGGTTGTCCGCAAGACAAGCGTCGGCACGTACGGCGACCCCGCCGGTTATGAAGAAACGCTGTATCGCACGGCCGAAGGTAACTATTTCGTGTATACCAACGGCGGCGAGGCGTCTCCTTACAAAAAGGAAGACATCAAGCGCCTTTCCAAAGCGGCAGCGGAAACATGGCTCTCCGAGCATAACTGACAAAGGCACATTGCCCACCCAAAAAGGCGCATTTTTGCGCCTTTTTGACGGTAATGACAACTGTTATTTACTTTAACTATGATTTCGGAAGAAGAATATATATGCTGATACTCGGTTTTCAGAAAATGTCACTGCTCGATTATCCGGGCAAAGTCGCCGCGACGGTTTTTACCGGCGGATGTAATTTCCGCTGTCCGTTCTGTCACAATTCCGGCCTTGTGACGGATATTCGCCTGCAGGAGGCGTACGATACGGAGGACGTGCTCGCTTATCTCAAAGCACGGCGGGGATTGCTTGACGGCGTGGCCGTCACGGGCGGAGAACCCTTGCTTCAAAAGGATATAGAAGAATTTCTCATGGCTGTCAAGTCGCTCGGTTATCCCGTCAAACTGGACACAAACGGCTCCTACCCCGACAAACTGCGGGAGGTTTGCGAAAAAAAACTCGTCGATTATGTGGCAATGGACATAAAAAATACAATGGAAATGTATGGAAAAACAGTCGGAATCGACGATTTTGATACGGCGCCGATTCTCGAAAGTATACGATTCCTGCATTCCGGTGCGGTGGACTATGAGTTCCGGACAACGGTGGTACTGCCGCACCACACTGTCAACCGGATAGAACAAATGGCCAAAACGATAGCGCCCGCACCGCGTTATTTCCTACAAAGGTTTACCGACTCCGGTCACCTGATAGCCCCCGGAGGGCTCTCGGCGGCCGACGACGAAACCATGGAAAACATGGCGGAAAATGCGCGGGAATATATTCCGTGTGTCGAAATCCGCGGTTGAACGAAAAGCACAACATCTTGTGGTCCCGGTGAAAAAAATCACAAGATATTGTGCTTTTTCTATTGACAAACGGGAACAAAGGTAGTATAATATTGTGCACTGACACATGCGCTTGCCGCAAAGTTAAAAAGTGAAAAATGAAAGGATTACCGCTATGTACAACGTGGTTAAAAGAGACGGCAAAGTTGTTGACTTCGACCTGTCGAAAATTAAAAACGCTATCGTGCAGGCGTTCGATGCCTGCGAAAAACAATACCATCCCGATATAATCGACTTTCTTTCCCTGAAAGTAACGGCCGATTTTGAAGATAAAATCAAAGACGGTAAAATTACGGTGGAAGCCATTCAGGACAGCGTCGAGTCCGTTCTGATCCGTGCCGGTTACGATGAAGTGGCGAAAGCCTACATTCTCTATAGAAAGCAAAGAGAAAAACTCCGTAACCTCGGTACTACGCTCATCAATTATCAGGAAACGATGGATAACTACCTCAAGAACCTTGACTGGCGCGTGAAGGAAAACTCCACCGTCACCTATTCCGTCGGCGGCCTGATTCTCAGCAACTCCGGCGCCATCACCGCCAACTACTGGCTTTCCGAAATTTACGACTCCGAGATTGCCGATGCGCACAGAAACGCGGATATTCACCTGCATGACCTTTCCATGCTGACGGGATATTGTGCCGGTTGGTCTCTGAAACAACTGATTCAGGAAGGTCTCGGCGGCGTTACGGGAAAAATCACCTCCGCTCCCGCCCGCCATCTGGCCACCCTCTGCAACCAGATGGTCAACTTCCTCGGTATCATGCAGAACGAATGGGCGGGCGCGCAGGCGTTTTCCTCCTTTGACACGTATCTTGCGCCGTTCGTGAAGATTGACAATCTTTCTTTTGCCCAGGTCAAAAAGTGCATTGAGTCCTTCATCTACGG
>CAKRWK010000084.1 GCA_934417455.1 uncultured Eubacteriales bacterium | reverse complement strand
TTCCGTCGGCACCGTCCATCCGGATTTTTCCTTTACCGGCTTTGCGAAAATGCCCCACAGGTCCACTGCGACTTTGACTGTTTTGCAGAGCCACACGTGACGGTAAATGCCGCCGCCTTCGTACCACCACCCCTCGTGCTCCTCCGTATTGACGTATACGGCAAGCGCGTTTATTTCTCCGGGCTTCATCATGTCGGTAATGTCGACTTCAAAGGTCGTGTACCCGCAGAAATTGTGTTTCAGAAGGCAACCGTTCAGGTACACGGTGGCATGCGTGGCCACCCCTTCAAACAGCAGGGTGACCCGTTTGTCCGCGTCCTCCGCCGGCAAAGAAAACCTCTTGATGTACCATGCATTGCGGTACTCCGCAAACCCAAGCGCGTTGTTGTTTTTTCTGTCCGGTCTCTGCCCGACAAGATAATCGTGTGGGAGATCCACCGTCTCCCAACGCTCTGTTTTATGTTCTCTGTTTATATCGTAATTGTCCGGCACGGGAATATAGTCTTTGCAGGCCGGTCCGTAATGATACCGCTCCGTCTTGGCACCGATGTACATGACACCTTTGTACGGCGGGTCGGACTGTTTCAAGTCTCCTTCGTGAAAAAACCAGTCTTTGTCGAACAAAATTTTTTCTCTCATGAAAAATTCTCTTTTCTTTATTGTCCCGCGCGGCGGGCATGTTCGGTTTGACTCTTGACTTTTCGGTTTGATTCTCTTATAATATAAGATGTAAGTGAAAAATTTGCAAGCCGTATGTGGTAATAAAAACAAGCTGTGCCTACAATGTACCACACGGGAGAAGAAAAGTCAACAGATTTCGGAAAACAAGCAAAATTTTAAGACTCGGAACAAAAAATCGCACTTTATCGGACAAACGGGACGACATCGCCTGTTACCGCCATCGCAGAGGAGGCTCTGAAAATATGAATATACGCGCCGTCGTTCTCGACGTGGACGGAACCATTCTCGACACGTTGAACACTATATCGTACTATGTAAACGACGCCTTGCGGACGTACGGTTTTCCGACCGTACCGAAGGACACCGTGCGTAAAAGCGTCGGCAACGGCGCCACCCTGCTGATACGGCGGGTGCTGGCCGCCGTGGGCGAGTCGGGAGAGGACGCCTTCCGCCGCGTGTACGACCTCTATAACAAAGAATACAATGCCGCGCCGCTCTACCTGACAAAGCCGTTCGACGGCATTCCCGAAATCCTTGCCGCCTGGCATGCGCGCGGTGTGAAAATCGGCGTTCTGTCCAACAAACCGCACGAGGCCACCTTTCCCCTTGTACGCCACTTTTTCGGCGATACGGTGGACGAGGTGTTCGGCGGCCGTCCGGATGTCCCGCTGAAGCCCGACCCGACCGCCCTTCTCTCCATTCTCCGTGATTTTGACATCACCCCCGCCGAACTTGTCTATATCGGCGACAGCGGTGTGGACGTCACCCTCGGCCGCCGCGTCGGCGCGGCGCTGACGGTGGGTGTCCTTTGGGGACTGCGGGAGAAGGAGGAACTGACGGCGGCGGGTGCCGACCGCATTCTGCAAACCCCCGCGGAACTGTCCGCGCTCTTCTGAAGATAAAAAGAAAGGAAATCATCGTATGTTTTTTGATTTTGCCGTGATAGGCGCCGGCGTTGTCGGCGGTTTTGTCGCCCGCGAACTGACAAAGTATCGCGGTTCCGTCGTCATGCTCGAAAAGGAACACGACGTCGCCATGGGCGCGACCAAAGCCAACAGCGCCATTGTTCACGCCGGATTCGACGCACACGAAGGCACGCTGAAAGCCCGGCTCAATGTCCGGGGTTCGGAGATGATGGAGGACGTGGCAGGCGAACTCGGCGTAAAATACAAACGCAACGGCTCCCTTGTCGTCGGTTTCTCCGAGGACGACAGAAGAACCCTTCTTTCCCTGCTTGAACGCGGAAAGAAAAACGGCGTGCACGGCCTGCGCATTGTCGAGCGTGACGAACTGGAGGCCATGGAACCGAATATCGGACACGGCGTCACCTGCGCGCTTCTCGCGCCCACAGGTGCCATCATATGCCCGTACGAACTCTGCATCGCCGCCGTCGGCAACGCGATGGACAACGGCGCCGGACTGGAACTGAATTTTGAGGTTTCCTCCATAGAGAAAAACGAGGACGGAACCTTTACGCTGACGGCAAAGGACGGCCGCACGGTAACGGCCGGCACCGTCATCAACTGCGCGGGCGTATATTCCGACGAGGTAGCCGCCATGGCGGGCGACCGCCGCTTCACCGTGCATCCGCGCAAAGGGGAGTATATGCTTCTCGACAAGGACTGCGGCTCGCTCGTGTCGCACACGATATTCCGCTGTCCTTCCGAAAAAGGCAAGGGCGTGCTTGTCACCACCACGGTGGACGGCAATCTCCTGCTCGGCCCGACCGCCGAAGATATCGAGGACAAAACCGACACGTCCACCACGGCGGCCGGCCTCGCCTTCATCCGCGAAAAGGCCTCCGAACAGGCCGAACACATTCCGTTTGGCAAAGTCATTACATCTTTTGCGGGACTGCGCAGCGTCGGTTCCACGGGAGATTTCATTATCGACATGCCGACCGAGGGATTTGTCAACGCGGCGGCCATCGAAAGTCCCGGACTCTCCTCCTCTCCGGCCATTGCCGAATATATCGCAGATCTTCTGCAAAACACCGGCCGACTGCCCGGAAAGAACCCGGACTTTGACGGACATCGTGCTCCGACGCACTATTTCCGCGCACTCTCCGATGACGAGAAGAACGACATCATAAAGAAAAATCCTGCTTTTGCGCATGTCATCTGCCGTTGCGAAACCGTGACGGAAGGCGAAATCACGGAAGCCATTCACCGCAAACCCTACCCCACCGATGTGGACGGCGTCAAGCGCCGCACACGCAGTACCATGGGGCGCTGTCAGGGCGGGTTCTGCACACCGTACATCGCGGAAATTTTAGCGAGAGAACTCGGGGAAGAATACGGTGACATCACAAAATGCGGCGGGGACTCCTATCTCAATGTTTCCGAAACCAAACAGTCGGGAGGCAATCGGACATGACGGAAATCCTGCAAAAAAGCATCGTCATTATCGGCGGCGGCCCCGCCGGTATGGCCGCCGCGGTGGCGGCATATGACAGCGGAGAGCATGACATTCTGATTCTCGAACGCGACGAGGAGCTCGGCGGTATTCTCAGCCAGTGAATTCACACCGGATTCGGCCTTCATCGTTTCGGCGAAGAGTTGACCGGGCCGGAATACGCTTACCGTTACGAATGCGAAGTAAAAAAACGCGGCATCGGATACATGCTCGATACCACGGTCATTGACATCTCCCCCGACCGCACCGTCACCGCCATGAACCGCGAACACGGCATCTTTCACATCCGTGCCGGCGCCGTCATTCTTGCCATGGGCTGTCGCGAACGTCCGAAAGGTGCGCTGAACATTGCGGGATCCCGCCCGGCCGGTATTTATACCGCCGGCACGGCGCAGAAATTCGTCAACATGAAAGGGTTCATGCCGGGTCGCGAGGTCGTCATTCTCGGTTCGGGCGACATCGGGCTTATCATGGCGCGCCGCATGACACTGGAGGGCGCGCATGTGAAAGCCGTATGCGAACTCCTGCCCTACTCGGGCGGCCTTGCGCGGAACATCGAACAGTGCCTGCATGATTTTGATATTCCCCTGTACCTGTCTCACACCGTCATCGACATTCACGGCAAGGGACGCCTCGAAGGCGTCACGGTGGCGGCCGTCGACGAAAAACGCCGTCCCGTTCCCGGAACGGAAACCTATATCCCCTGCGATACGCTCCTCCTTTCCTGCGGCCTGATTCCCGAAAACGAACTGACAAGAACCGCGGGCATTCCGCTCGACCGCGTAACGGGCGGCGCCGTTGTGGATGGGGACAGACAAACGGCCTCCCCCGGCGTATTCGCCTGCGGCAATGTCCTGCATGTGCATGATCTTGTGGATTACGTCTCGGAGGAATCCGCACTGGCGGGAGAAGCCGCCGTGCGCTTTGTCAGAGGGGAAACCGAAACCAACGCCGACATTCATATCGAAACCGACGGCCGCGTGCGTTACACCGTGCCGCAGATTCTCCGTCGTGCGGAAGACACTAAAGTGTTTTTCCGCGTATCGGAAGTTTTCCGCGACAAAAAAATCGTCGTCCGCAGCGGAGACGAAGTCCTGCTTTCCAAGAAGAAGCAGAAATTGGCGCCGGGCGAGATGGAAAACGTCACTCTGACAGCGGACATGCTGAAAAAGGTGCAAAACGGGAAACTCTTGTTTGCAATTGAGGACTGAAAGGCGGTACAAGCAAAAATGAAAAACAGAGAACTCACCTGCATTGTCTGCCCGAGAGGCTGTACGCTTTCCGTCGCACTGGACGACGACGGACGCGTCCTTTCCGTCACCGGCAACTCCTGCCCGCGCGGCAAAGTTTACGCGGAAAAAGAATGCACACACCCGGAACGCACCGTCACCACCACCGTCCGCTGTGCGGACGGAAAGGTGTTGCCCTGCAAAACGGCGGATACCGTTCCGAAAGAAAAAATCTTCGATGTCATGGCACACATCAACCGCACGACAGCCCCCGCGCATGTGCATATCGGCGACGTGCTGATTGACAATGTGGCGGACACGGGCGTGGCGGTCGTCGCCACGGCGGACAAACCGTAACAAAGGAACGGAAGGCACATCATTCGGTGCCTTCCGTCCCTTTGTTAATCCGTACTCGGACAAGCGATGCAGGGTTCTCCACGCAAATATCGGAAAGCGCGGTTTTTCCGTCGGCGAACAGCGCAAAACGAACGTCCCAATAGTCGCGGTTTTCGCACCACGCTTTCAAAGTCAACTCAATGCCCCGCTCGCTTTCCGCCGTCATGTCCACAACGGGAGGCGGGTCGGACAGCACCGCCGCCTGCGACGACGCTACCGAAAGAAGCGCGTCCGCCGCCGTGCGGACATCCGTCCGATACGCAAGGTAAAACGTGACGTCCACGCGACGGCGCGCCTTTTCCGAATGGTTGACCACCACGGAGGACGACAGCGTGCCGTTCGGAATATACACCACGCGGTTGTCCACCGTGCGCAGGCGCGTGGTGCAAAGGCGGATGTCTTCCACCGTTCCCTCTTCCCCGCAGGCCTCGATGTAATCGTCATCGCGGAACGGCCGCGTGAGGAGAAGCAGAACACCGCCCGCCACATTGGACAGCGCACCGTTGATGGCCAGCCCGACGCCGACGCCGAGCGACGCGAGGAGTGCGACCACCGCCCCGGCGTCCACGCCGAGATAAGCGAAAGCAAGTGTCACCGCACCGAGTTTGAGAAGTATTTTCCCGGCGTATGCAAGCGTGCGGCAAAGCGTCTTGTCCGCGCCGCGACGGCGCGCCCGCTCTGCAATACGGCGCACCGCGAAATCAATCAGCCGAAACGAAAGAAACAGTAGCACCGCCGCCACGACGATTTTCAACCCCGTGCCGCGCAGCCAAGAAAGAACCGCTTGCCAGACTTCGTTTCCGTTCAAAAAGACCGTCACCTCCGAAAAAAGCCCCGTCGGCTTTTTTCTTTGGTTTTCCCCGAACCGCACCGTTTCATGCCGAAAAATTTCTTTTTCCGCAAAAACGAAACAAAAAAAGCACTTCCGGAGAAGTGCTTTTTCATGGAGCGGATTACGGGGCTCGAACCCGCCACCTCGACCTTGGCAAGGTCGCGCT